>NZ_LGDO01000514.1:0-35555 GCF_001279805.1 Streptomyces sp. XY431 | reverse complement strand
GGGTGGGGCCTGGTGTCAGCGGCGCGCGGTCACGCGGCGGCGGGCAGCGCGTCCAACAACTCGGGGTCGTAGACGGTCGGTTCGTGGCCGTGGCTGTAGGCGTCGGTGCGGGCGTCGCTCTCGAACGCGGCCAGTGCTTCGGCCTCGGCGGCTTCGTAGTCGGCGGCCTCCACCACGAAGCGGAAGGTCTCGGTGTTGTCGATGTAGACGGCGAAGCGGGGCACGGTGCTCTCCTGGGGGTGGCGGGGGTGGGGACTGGGCCCGGCCGGCGTCGGGGCGCCCCCGAGGCCGGCCGGGGGTGGGGCCTGGTGTCAGCGGCCCTCGTAGGAGATCCACCAGTCCGTGCCGCCGGTCTCGTAGGCGAACCAGGCTGCGGCGTCGGCCGGGTCGCCGACTGCTTCGGCGTGGGCGTTGAACCCGGCCCGGCTGAGCTTCCAGCCGGTCCGCCTGCTGGCGTCCAGTGCGCCCTTGCCGTAGGCCCGGCTGTCGCTGGTCCACTCGGGCTGGTCGGCCGGGGTGTTCTCCCACCCCCGTGCCTCCTGGGCCACGGGCAGCCACGCCACGCGGACTGTTCGGCCGGGCCGGGGCCACTCGACCGTGACGGCTCCACCCGGGCCGGGGGTGACGGTCGCGCCGTGGTGGGTGGAGTGCCGGGCGAGACGCTGGGCCAGGGTGTCCGGTGTGGTGGACGGGGACTCGTCGGCGGTGGCGTAGGCGAGCACGCCGTGAGCGCTGGCGTGGTCGCGGAGCTGGGCCGCAAGAGCGTCGTAGGTGTCGCGGGTGTTCACGGTGGCGCTGTTCCTTCGGTGGTGCGGGAGGGGGTGGGGCCTGGTGCCAGCGGCTCAGGACCCGGAGCAGGTCGACCAGGTCGGCCCGGAGGCCCGCGAGTTCTTCGCGCAGTGCGGCGTTCGCGGCGGTGACGGCTGCGACGCGGGCGCGCATCTCTTCCAGCTCGGCGGGGCCCATCTCGAAGCCGTCCGGGTCGGTCACGCCGGGACGCCGACGACGCTGCCGACGGGGTGGGCCCTGGTGTACTCGGCGCGGGCAGCGTGTCCGGCGCGGGTGGCTCGCCAGATGCCGGGCACGTGCCCGGGGGTGAGGTATCCGGCCTCGGCGAGTCGGGCGGTGGTGAGGCGGTCCGGGTCGGCGTGGTCGGCGCTGTGGCTGTCGTAGAAGGCCCAGGCGGTGAGCACCTTGAACTCTTCGCTGTCCAGCGGGCGGCCGGGGGTGGCGTGCTCCAGCTCGGCGATGAGCGCTTCGAGTTCGGCGGTCATCTTGAACAGCAGGTCTCGGCTGTGGAACGCGCGGTCGTTGTCGATCTCGTCCCAGTCGTCCATGTCCTTGTCGTCGGCGGGCTGGTCGAAGAAGCACGCGGGGTCGTAGGAGGGGACGTTCTCCACGAACACGTCTTCCCAACCCGCTTCGTGGTCATGGACGCGGTCAACGAGGGCTTGCAGACGGGCGGGGGTGGTGTTCACGGTGGCGCTGTTCCTTCGGTGGTGCGGGGTGAGGGGTGGTGCCTGTGCCCCGGGCGGGGTGGGGCCTGGTGTCAGCAGTCGTGGCCGCTGAGCCGGTTGTCCGCCGCGCAGATCAGCTCTCCGAGCTGCTGGCCGAACTGTTCGGGGGCCGGGCGCTCGCAGGTGCTGCACACGGTCTCGGCGTACTCCAGGTCCAGGCCCATGACGGACAGGGCCGGGGGCAGCGCGCCGTGCGGGTGGACGACCCGCAGGAACACGGGGGCGGTGATCACGAGGGTTCCGCCGCACGGGCAGTGCAGGGCCGGGGTGGTGGTGGTCATGGCGCTGTTCCTTCGGGAGGGGGTGGGGCCTGGTGCCAGAGCGGCCACGGCGGGGGCCGGAGAGTCCGGCCGCCACCGAGGCGGCTCAGACCTCCATGCCGGTGAGCGCGCCGTCCCACGGGCAAATGGCGTCGGTGATCAGCCGGTCCATCTCGATCGACGCGCCCCGCCCGCACTCGGCACAGCTGACCGTGGACGACTCGACACCGACCCCGTACACGTCCAGGACGGGGGTTCCGCCCGGACCTCGGCGGACGTTGAACCACAGGGGGGCGGCGGCTTCGAGCCTCCCGCCGCAGTAGACACACGGGAACTCGTCCGTGGCGGCGCGGTCGTAGTCCGCGACGATCTCGGTGAACTGCTGGGCAACGGCGGTGGACTTGATCAGGTCAACGGGCATGGCTGTGCCTCCGTGGTGACGGTCGGGGTGAGGGGGTGGGGTCTGGTGCCTGTGCACCCTTGGCGGAGGCCCGACGGACGGGCCGGGCCGCCACCAGGGGCGCACAGCTCAGACGGAGCGGAAGACGTGCCCGCTGCTGGCGTGGAAGTAGTCGCACTGCCAAGCGATCATGTCCAGGGTCGGACGCCATCCCCGGCAACCCTCCATCGCGGCGCGGTACTCGGTGTCCGTCTCCATCAGCTGGTCGTGGGCGAAGTCCTCCAGGTCGGCCCACTCACCGCAGTACGCGTCTTCGAACGTCTCGACGGCGTACTCGGCATTGCCGACGTGCGCGGCGTAGGCGGTGAGGGCTTCCAGTTCGGCGACGATTCCGGCGTCTTCGGCAAGGGCGGTCAGGTACTCGGCGGTACGGCTCACGGTGGTGTCTTCCTGGGGTCGGTGCGGTGGCGCGGGGTGGCGGCGGTCAGACGCTGTCGGGGGCGTCGAACAGCTCGCTGATCAGCAGGTCCAGGGGTTCCCCCTCGGCGCGCATGTCGTGGAAGGCGTCGAACAGCGCGCCCACGTTGTCCGGGTGGTCCATGCCGAGCTTGGCCAGGTTGGGCCAGTAGCCGGACAGTCGGATCATGTCGGTGCGGGTCATGGTGGTGCTTCCGTTCTGTGGTGCGGGAGTTGGGAGGGGGTGGGGCCTGGTGCCTACGCGGCCCGGCCGTACACGGCGCGGTATCCCGCGCGGGAGCCCCGGACGATGGCGCGCACGTCCTCGCGGTACGCGGCCCCCTGCTGGGTGGCGTAGCCGTCCAGGTACGGGGTCAGGACGGCGGCCAGCGGCTCACCGAAACCGCGCACGTCGTAGGCCCGCCACGGTGCGGCCCCGGGGATCGGCACGGCTGTGATCGTTTCCGGGCGCGACTCTTCGAGTGCGCAGTCACGGCACAGCGGCTCACCGCTGCGGGCGGTCATCACGGTCAGCCACTCGTCACAGTCGGAGCACTGCGTGTACCCCATGCCGGACAGGGCTTCCTCCACCATGTCCATGGTGATGCAACCGAGTTGGGGGCAGGACAGTTCGCGCAGGACGTCCGCGCCGTCGACCCCGT
Source organism: Streptomyces sp. XY431 (assembly GCF_001279805.1). NCBI lineage: Bacteria > Bacillati > Actinomycetota > Actinomycetes > Kitasatosporales > Streptomycetaceae > Streptomyces > Streptomyces sp. XY431. Next base: position 32,260 of record NZ_LGDO01000514.1, on the reverse strand, counting down.
CGGGGAGGGTGAGGGGTGAGCCTTCCACCTCTTCGACCATGGCTTGCCACTCGCGTTCGCTGTGGTCCGACTCGTCCAAGATCGGGTATCCGTGGAGTGCTCCGGTGATCCGCTCGGCGAGCCGTACGGCGGTGGGGTCGTCGGCGTCGTACATGATCCATCCGGTGTCGTCCCACCGGCCGCCGATCGGCCCGCATTCCTCCGTGAACATGCGCTTGGCCGCTTCGTAGTTGGACGCTGCGAGCACCTGTTCCGCTTCGGTGGCGTACCAGTGGTCCCCGTCCTCCAGGAACCCGGAGACGTCCATCACGATGGCTATCCGGGCCCAGTCGTGGGCGGCGCACTCGGTGATCAGGTTCTGTGCGGTGTCGTAGCTGCTGCCGAACTTGTCCACGGCGTCGGCGAGTTCGGGGGCGAGAGTGGCGTTCATCGGGCGTTCCTTGCGGTGGTGCGGGGGTGGTCAGTTGGTGGTGGCGAGCCAGTCACAGGCGTACGCGCTGCCCTGGTCGCAGGCGTCTTGCATGCCGGTCGCCCACCCGTCGTTGAAGGCGGCGGTGTACGCGTCCTCGCTGGCCGGATCGGAGCCCGCGAGCGACCACGAGCCGTCCTCCCAGAAGGTCACCGACCGTCCGGCCAGGGCCATGCCCCGCGAGCCCGCTAGGGCCGCTTCGCAGGCTTCGTGACCCCGTCCGCAGGCGTCGGCCACGGTCTGGCCCTCACCGAGCACGGCATGGACGTCGTCGGCGGTGATGCTGGGGGGTGCGGGGGTCGGGTGGTGGCCAACTGCCCACCCACCGAACGCGGTTGCGGTGGCCAGGGTGAGGGTCGCCAGGGTGCGGCGCAGGTTCACGGGACCTCTCCGGGTGTTGAGTCGGGGCGGTAAACGTCAGGCGTTGCGGTCGCGGTCGTAGGCGTTGACCGGGGCCGGGGCGGACGCCCTCCGGGCCTTGCGGGCAAGCCACCGGAGTCCGTGCGCCGTAAGGCCGGTGAGGATGCCCGCCGCGATGCCCCCGCCCCAGTTGCCGGTCTGCCACGGGGCACCGGCCAGGACCATGGCCAGGGCCAGGGCGGCGGGGGTGATGTGGTTACGCATCGTGATCTCGTTTCGCTCGGTCGGTCGCTTGCAGGACCAACACTGCCCGACCATCACAGCGGATGTCCAACGTGAACTGCGTGACCTGCATCACATATAGCGAAGTGCTCGATCTCGCCAAGGTGGAAGACGCGCGCTCACGCGAAGCGAAGCCAATTCCCGTACAGCACAAGGACTTTGGCGGTGTCGTGGCGGCGGTTCGGCGGTCGTGACGGGGCACCCCGGGGGGTGCCTCCCGCGCGCGTTCCTTCTATGCCCGGAGCGTCATAGCAGTCGAGATCCGATACGAACGCCGGCCGACCCCTTCTTCTGGATCATCTACGCAGCGTGACCAGCAGTGATGTACTCAATGCCACGCACTGACCACGGAGAGTGAGGCCGCGGGCGTCGGCGGTGTTAACCGTGGCGACTTAATACATGTGGAGGCCGCTCCGCGCGCGTGCGCGCAACCCGTTGCAGCGGCACCCCGGCCGGCCTCCTCCCGTAGCCCCGCCAGGGCACCGCTCCCCTTCCGGACCTCTCTCCCCGGTCGTGGTCGAGCACCTGGCGGGGCCCTGCGCTTCAAGGAGGCTTCCGTGGCCGCGAGTTCGCGCCGGACGACCCCGCTTCCCCCGCACTGGGCCCGCCTTCGCCGCACGGTGATGAACCGCGACGCCTGGCGCTGCCAGCACGTCCGGTACGACACCGGGGAGCTGTGCGGCGAGCCCGCGCGCCACTGCGACCACATCGTCCCCGCCTCCGAAGGCGGCCCCGACACCCCAGCCAACTTGCGGGCCCTGTGCGACTGGCACGTCCTGCGCAAGGACGCGGCCGACGCCGGCCGAGCCCGCCGAAGGGCCGCCACGGACCGCTGGCAGCCCGCCCGAACCCGCCGACGCCACCCCGGGGAGGTCCGTTGAACGTCGACCCGACCGAGAAGGACGCGGCGAAGATCCGCGCCGCGCTGGTCGAGCTGTACGAGACCGAGTTGGACTTGGAGCCGACCGACCTCGCGCTGATCGACATCGCCGCGCCGATGCTCGCCCGCGCCGCCCAGCTCGACGCCGTGGTGCGCCGCGAAGGCCAGATGATCGAGGGCGGCAACCGCAAGGACATGATGGTCCTGCACCCCGGCATCGCGCAGGCCCAGCTCAACCGCACGCAGGCCGCCGGCCACCTCGCCCGAATCCGCGGTGAGGGCGACGGGCCGAAGCGGGGCCACAACGCCCGCGACGCCGTGGGCGCCCGCTGGGGCAACCGAGTCTGAGAGGAGCCCGCCGTGGCACGCCGCAAGGCAGCACGGGCCGCTGGCCCCTCGGACGAGTCCCTGCGCATCGCGCGGACCATCACCTACTACCAGACCTGCCTGGACGCCGCCGTGCCGCACGAGACGGCCCGGGAGCTGTGGGCCCACGACATGAACCGACCCTTCGCGGCCGGTGAGCACGTCTCCGCCGCGATGGCCCGCGCCCTGGAGCTGCGCGCCCGCCAGGAGGCAGCCCAGCCGTAGGAGGTGGCCGTCCTGACCATCACCTACGAGCCGGTGCGCACGCTCGCGGACACCGTCCCGCACCCGCACCGAACCCTCGCGGGCGAGCTGCTGCGCTGGTCGGCGCACGCCTTCCGGCCAGACTGGAAGTACACCCCGGAGCAGTGCCGCATCCTCGCCCGCTGGTACGAGCTGCGCGAGGACGCCGTGCCGGAGGACCCGAACGACCCCGAGACCTGGGGTCGCGCCTTCCGCTGGGAGTCCGGCACCCTGCGCCGCCTGAAGGGCTGGGGCAAGGACCCGAAGATGGCGTCCGTGGCCGCGATGGAGTTCGTCGGCCCGTGCCGCCTGGTGGGCTTCCGGCCCGACGGCTCGCCGATCGGCGGCCCGCCGCAAGAGGCGTGGGTGCAGATCTTCGCCACCGCCGCCGGCCAGAACGTCAACACCATGTCGGCGCTGAGCACGATCTTCAGCCAGGCCGCCATCGACCGGTACGCGATCAAGCTCGGCCAAGAGGTCTGCTACGCCAGCCAAGCCGACACCGACGGCCGTCAGTGCCGCCTGGAGGCCAAGGCATCCAGCTTCCGCGCCGCCGAGGGTGGGCGGCCGAGCTTCGCCCTGCTGAACGAGACCTGGCACTGGGTGGAGGGCAACCACGGCCCCCGCCTGGCGGCCACGATCCGCCCGAACGCGACGAAGGTGTCGGGCAGGACGATGGAGATCACCAACGCCCCCGTGATCGGGGAGGACAGTGTCGCCGAAGGCACCTGGTACGCCTTCCAGAAGCAGCGCGACGGGGTCAACCGCGACGCCGGTATCTACTACGACAGCGTGGAGGCCCCGGCCGGGGTCGACCTCGCCGACGAGGACCAGCTGCGCGCCGCGATCCTGTGCGCCCGGGGCGACTCGGTGTGGATCAACCCCGACCGCGTGATGAAGGACATCTGGTCCGCCAGCACCAGCGAGGACGAGTCCCGCCGCAAGTACCTCAACCAGCTCAGCTCACACGATGACGCGCTGGTCGACCGGGACACCTGGGACCTCGCCACGATCGAGCCGGCCGACGGCATCAAGCCGGGCGAGCGGATCGTGCTCGCCTTCGACGGCGGCAAGACCGATGACTCAACTGGCCTTCTTGCTATGCGAGTTCGGGACAAGCTCGTCCAGAAGATCGCGCTGTGGGAGAAGCCGGACGGCCCGGCCGGAAAGAACTGGGAGGTCGACGGCCAGGAGGTCAACGACATGGTGGCCCACGTCTTCCGGAAGTACACCGTGGTTGGCTTCTTCGCCGACGTCGCCGGGTGGGAGTCCTACGTCGCCGACTGGTCGGAGAAGTACGGAAAGCACCTGCTGATCAAGGCCAGCGGGAAGTCGACGGTGGGCTTCGACATGCGCGCCAACCAGCGCGAGATCACCACCGAGCACATGGCCATGGTGGGCGCGATCGAGACGGTGGCCCTGCCGCACGTCCGGGACTACTCGCTGACCCGCCACGCGCTGAACGCGCGCAAGCGCCCGAACCAGTACGGCATCGGCTTCGGCAAGGAAAGCCGCGAGTCGAAGCTGAAGGTCGACCTGTACGCCTGCATGGTGATCGCCTGGATCGCCCACCGCCGCCTCACCGAGAGCGGCAAGCTCAAGCCCCAGAAGCAGCCCGGAACGCTACAGACCCGAGGAGGGTTCTGATGTCCCTCCCCGTCGTGATCAAGCGTGCCCGGCACGCGAAGGGCCTGATCGACCGCGACTACGACCGGCTCAACCTGGTCGACCGCTACGCGCGCGGCGCACACCGCGCTCCGTGGATGCCGGCCAAGGCGAACGCGGAGTTCAAGGACCTGGTGAAGCGCTCGATCGTCAACGTCTCCTCCCTCGCGGTGGAGGCCCCGCTGAACGCACTGCGCGTCTCCGGCTTCCGCAAGCCGGGCAGCGGTGAGAACGCCTACGAGTGGAAGTACTGGCAGAAGAACCGGCTGGACGAGCGGCAGAACGCCGTCCACCGCGCCGCGCTCACCAGCGGGGCCGCGTACGTCGTGGTCACCCCCGACCCCCGCAAGGGCCGCCGCGAGCCGCTGATCCGCGCCTACGACGCGATCAGCACCGTGGCCGTCTACGCCGACCCGGCCTGGGACGAGCACCCGCTGTTCGCGCTGCACGTGCCCGAACAGCAGCCGGACGAGGACCGCACCGTGGGCTTCCTGTGGGACGACGTGGCGAAGTACACCGTCGACCTGGACGCCGAACCCGAATCCGCGGTGCTCGCCTCCGAGCCGCACGGCATGGGCCTGTGCCCGGTGGTGCGGTTCTCCCCGGCGGTGGACCTCCGGGGCCGCAGCCGCAGCCTGGTCGAGCCGCTGATCACCCCGCAGGACCGCCTGAACCAGCAGACGCTGTCCCTGCTGCTCACCGAGCACTGGGGTGCCCACGCGATCCGCTGGGCCTCGGGCCTGGCCCCGTCCGAGCGCCTGGACCCGGAGACCGGTGACCCGCTGCGCGACGCGGAGACCGGCGAGCCGGTGTACGACGTGCCCTCGCTGGACCCGTCCACGCTGCTGATGGCGCCCAACTCGGACGCCCGCTTCGGGCAGCTTCCGACGATGCCGACGGGCGACCTGCTGGCCTCCCGCCGCCAGACCGTCGAGGAGATCATGGGCCTGGCGGACGTGCCGCCGCACTACCTCGCCGGGTCGAACCTGGTGAACCTGAGCGCGGACGCCCTGGCCGCCGCCGAGACCTCGTTCAAGCGGTTCCTCTCGACCCTCCAGGACTCGCTGGGCGAGTCGTGGGAGTCGGTGTTCCGGCTGTGCGCGCTCGCGGCCGGCCGGGGCGAAGTCGAGCAGGACGAGAGTCAGGTCGAGTGGGCCGAGAAGGCAACCCGATCCCTCGCCCAGGCCGCCGACGCGATGGTCAAGCTCATGCAGCAGGGCGTCCCGCTCAGCGTGGCACTGCGCAAGGTGCCCGGCTTCAGCCAGGCCGATATTGACGAGGCGGTGAAGGCCGCCGAGGAAGCCGCCCGCAAGGCGGAGCAGGCAGAGGCCGAGGCCCTGAAGCAGCAGAAGGAGGCGACGGCCGGTGGCGTGGACTCCGAGAACCACCGAGATCCTGCGGGCGGTGGCCGCGTACCAGCTCGCGCAGCAGGCGCTCGCCGCTGAGTTCGCCGCCCGCTGGGCCGAGGCCCTGGCCGCCGTCGAGGCCCGCGAGCTCGCGGGCGCGCTGACTGAGCTGGAAGCCCAGTACACGGCGGCGGTCCGCGAATCCGCGGCCGTCTCCCGGACGCTCTCCGTCGCCTTCTACCGGCTGGTGCGCGCGCTGGAGACCGGCCGCGTGATCGGCGGCCCCGGCTACCGCCCGGGGGCCTCGCTCGGCTCCCTGTGGGCCGACTTCAACCGCGCCACGGGCAAGCGGACCGGCACCGGGCCCCGCGAGGTGCTGCCGGTGGACACCCGCAACCCCTTCCCCGCCGAAGACCTCGCCCGCGAAGCCCGCAGGGCTGAAGAAACGTTCCGCCACCAGGTCGCCGACCGCGTCGAGAAGCACGAGCGCGAGCGCCCGGCCCGCGAGGGCTCGGCGGCGCTGGACGACGCCGAACTCGTGGCCTGGGAGCGCGAGTTCCTGGAGTCGCTGAAGACCGGCAGCACCGGGGCGGGCGGGATGCTCGTCCAGGACGGTGGCCGTGACGCGATCCACGCCGCGCTCCAGGACGACCCGGGGGCGATCGGCTACTTCCGCGTGACCGACGCGAGCCCCTGCTACTTCTGCGCGCTCATGGCAGGCCGAGGCGCGGTCTACAAGTCCCGCCGCACCGCCGCGTTCGGCGCGCACCCGCACTGCCACTGCCAGGCCGCCCCGATCTTCTCCCGCCGCTACCAACTCCCCTCCGAGAACACGAAGTTCTCCCGGATGTGGCGCGACTTCGGGGGCGGGTCGCTGGCCGACTGGCGCACCTACTACAGCACGACCACGAAGACCTAGGAGAGAAGTGCCCCAGACCCCGACGCCCGAGACCCCGACCCCGGCCGAGGCGATCCCCGGCGGCGTGGTGAACCCGGCCACCCCGCCGGCCACCCCCGAGCAGCCCGAGGCCCCGGCTCCGGAGGGCGAGCCGACCCCGGCCGCCCCGGTGCCAGCCGAGCCGGACTACAAGGCGCTGTACGAGAAGATCCAGGCCGACCTGGACGCCACCCGCGAGCGCTCCACCGAGGCCGGGGTCGAGGCGGACGAGCTGCGTGCGCAGGTGGCCCAGCTCCAGGAGCAGGCCCTTCGGGACCGGATCGCCGCCGAGTACGCCCTTCCGCCGGTCCTGGCGGCCCTGGTCCAGGGCGGTGACGAGGACACTGTCCGCAAGCACGCCGAGGCCCTGGCCGCCGTCGCCGCGCCGAAGCCGCTGCTGGGCGCGGGCGGCCTGACGCCGCACGCCGAGCCCGACCCGTACAAGGGCCTCGCCGAGAAGCTGCGCCAGCGCCGCTACGGCATCTGAGACCCGCACCACTCCCTCCCCGCCCCTGAGACCGCCCTACCCCGGGGCGGTCCTCCGTCACCCCGAGGAACAGCGCCATCAGCACCAACCCCGCACGTGCCAACGCATTCCAGAACCCGGACAAGCTCGTCGCCCAGGCCATCGCCAACCTGAAGGACTCCGTGGTCCTGGCGAACATGTTCGACCGACGCCCGGCCGAGCAGTTCGTCAACGCGACCGGTCAGGTCATCTCGATCCGCCGCCCCGCCCGCCTGAAGGGTGCCGAGGAGGCGATCGACACCAAGCGCGCCTTCAACGACACCGCCACCTGGATCAAGTCGGAGACCCTGAACGAGGGCCTTCTCGAAGTCCGCATGGACACCCACGCCTATTCCGCGGTGGACCTGAGCGACGCGGAACTGTCGCTCGACCTCCTGAGCTTCGGCGAGCAGGTCATGGTGCCGCAGGTCGACACCATCACCGAGCGCCTGGAGCGCAAGGTCGCCACCGCGATGAACCAGTTCCCGGACGTCGCCACCTCCGCGAAGATCCCGGTCGACCTCACCAAGGCCACGTCCGACGAGGCGGCCGGCCAGATGATCCGCAAGGCCCTCGCCCGCCTGCGCGTCCAGCTCAATCGGGAGAACGTCCCCGCCGAGGGCCGCGTCGCGGTGCTGGGCTCCGAGGCCGCGTTCTACCTGCTGAACTCCTCCTCCATCCTCAACGCCGCCGAGCACGCCGACGGCGGCGCGGCCCTGAAGGAGAGCACCCTCGGTCGGGTCCACGGCTTCCGCCTGGTGGAGTCCACCAGCGACACCCTGAGCCCGATGGGCGTCTACGCCTTCCACCGCTCCGCGATCCAGCTCGTCTCCGGCGCACCGTCCGTCCCGGAGTCCGCGAAGGGCGGCCGGAGCAACGCCGACGGCTTCTCCCTGCGCTGGATCAAGGACTACAACTCCGGCGCGGCGATGGAGCGTTCGTTCCTCAGCTCGTACTGGGGCGCCACCCTGGTCACCGACCTGAAGAAGGGCGAGACCGACTGGTCGAAGCCCGCCAACATCGTCAAGGTGCGCGGCATCCGCGTGACCTTCACCGGCGAGCCGAAGCTCGCCCTGGCCGCGTGAGCGGTGCCGGGCTGACGGTCGCCGCGCTGTTCGCCCGGCTCGGCCGGCCCGCCCCCGAGCCCGGTACGCCGGACTGGGAGCGGGCCAGCGCCGCGATCGAAGACGCGTTCTGGGTGATCCGCGCGCAGGGCCACCCCGCCTGGTCGCCCGAGCGGCACCCCCCGGTGATCCGCACCCTGGCCCTGGCCGTCGCCGACCGCCGCTTCCGCAACCCGGAGTCCTACGTGCAGGAACAGGCCGGAGAGGTGTCCTACCGCATGGCGGACGGCTCCCCGGTCGGCCTGGCCCTCACCCGGGGCGAGGTCGCGTTGATCGAGCGGGTGGCAGGCCGCGGTGGCCTGAAGTCCGTGCAGGGTCAGCGTTCCGTGCTGTCCCGGGGCCTTCGCACCGGCTACCCGTTCCCTGACCCCGAAGACTCCTGGGGGCCGGTGTGAGCCTGCTGGAACGCGGCCGTACCCGGGTGACCGTCCACACCGTCCGTTACGTCGATGACGGCTACGGCGACCGTCGGCCGGCACCCGGCCCAAGCAGCACCTACTCCGCGTGGGTCGCCCCCGTCGGCGACGCCGCAGGCTGGCGCGCCCCCGTCGGTGCTCAGGTCGGCTGGTCCCCGCCCGTCCGCCGCAAGATCGTCTTCCCGCCCGGCGTGCTGGTCGACAAGTGGTCCTCACTGACCTTCGAGGACGACGGCGACCCCGGCACGCACTGGGCGGTGGTCGACGCCCCCCGCTCCCACCACGGCGCGTCCGACCGGATGCGCTTCGTCACCGTGATCGTGGAAGGGGGTGGCCAGAGTGGCTGACCTCCGGCCCGACCTGGACGCGGTGGTCGCCGGGCTCCCCGGCGTGATGGGCGCCCTGAAGCTGGAGGCGGAGGAACGCGCCGCCCGGGTCGTGGCGAAGGCCGCGCTGCACGTCGACACCGGAGAGTTCATCGCCGGGATCAAGGTGCGCCGCCACGCCAAGGGGTACGCGATCGTGAACGTGGACCCGCTGGCCGCCCACAAGAACTGGGGCGGCTGGAACGAGCGGGCCGGGCGCGACGTGGACGGCATCCACGCGATGGAGGCCGCCCTGTGGTGACCCGCGAGCCGTACCTGATGCCCGACTCCGAGCGCATCGTCCTGGAGGCCCTGCGCACCGTGCTCCCGGAGCACCGCTGCGCGGTCTACCTGCCCACCGACTGGCAGCTCTCGCTGCGCAAGACGGGCGGCCTGGTGATCGCCCGTCGCGTCGGCGGCGTGATGAAGGACAAGCGCTACGTGGACGAGGGCATGTTCACCGTCCAGACCTACGCCACCACCCGCGCGGACGCCTCCCTGCTCGCCCGCCGGGCTCGCGCCGGCCTGGTCCGCCTGACCTTCGAGCAGTGGGGCAACACGGACGGCTACCTGTCCCGCTTCAGGGAGGCGACGGGGCCGTTCATGACGACCGACCCCATGACCGAGGCCCAGACGGATTTCTTCCGCTTCTCGGCCAACTACATGATCACTACGAGGCCCCGTTGAGGGCCGGAACGGACTCAGCTTGGCTGACGACCCCTCGGTCCTGGTACCGGGCACCGGATACATCTACGTCGCCCCGCCGGGCACCGCGCTGCCGGACCTGAGCAAGGCCGGGTTCGACCCGAAGGACTCGACCAAGTGGGGCCCGGAGGGTCTGACCTGGAAGTCCATCGGGAACACGAGCCTGGACAACGGGATCGAGATGAGCGTCGACGGCGACGAGCCCGAGGTGCTGGGGTCGTGGCAGAACAAGAGCCTGCGCACGACCGACCCGAGCAAGACGTACGCGGTGACGATCAACCTGTCCGACTTCACCGCCGAGTCCTACCGGCTGTACTACGGCACCGACAAGGGGCTCGACTCGAAGGGGATGTTCTCCATCCCGACCAGCCCCACCGCGCAGAACCGCGCGCTGATGGTCGCGGCCGTGGACGGCACCAAGGCCGTCGTGTGGCACTACCCGAAGACCAGCATCATCGGCGCGGACAGCGTGACCATGGACCCTGCCGCGCTCGGCGAGATGCCCGTCAAGGCCACCGTCGTCGCCCTCAACCAGAGCACGCCGCTCGGCTCGGTCACCCCCGTGTTCGACCTGGCCGCCGGCCTGCACCCCGCTGCCTGACCCACCCCGCACCCCGCTAGGAGAGATCCACCCTGAGCACCACCCTGGACTTCGCCGACCTCGCCGCCGAGGCCGAGCGCAAGCACACCGGCAAGGGCCTGAAGTTCATCGCCAAGGACGGCAAGAAGGTCCGGCTGCGCCGGATCGAGGCCCTGCCCGGCGGCGACCTGAAGACCGCGCTGTCCCTGCTGGACCTGGTGCAGTCGAAGAAGGTCAGCAACGAGCGCCGCATCGAGGCGATGACGGGCCTGCTGGTCGCGGTCGCCTCCGACAAGAAGGCCATGCGCGCGAGCGTGGACGCGCTGCCGCTGGAGCAGACCATGACCGTGGTCGAGGCGTGGATGGAGCAGGCCGCGCCGGGGGAAGCGTCTGCCTGATCAGGCTGCTGGACAAGCACGGTGCGGAGATCACCGCAGACCTGCGCCGCTACTGCGGCGTGGACGTCCTGGACTGGTTCCGGGGTCGGCACTCCGCCCGTCTCGTCCTCGCCCTGATCGGGACGTTTCCCGACGACTCGGCGACGCTGGCCGCACTCCGCGGTGGCCGTGAGGCCCTGGGCTGGGACGCGGCGACGTACGTCCTGGCGGACCTGGTGGACGCCGTCCAGGCGCTCACCCACGTCCAGGTCGCCAAGGGCGCCAAGAACCCGCGCTCGGTCGAGCGGCCGAAGCCCTACCCCCGCCCGTACGCGAAGCGGGCCCGTCGGCAGGCCGCCACCAACCCCTTCGCCCAGGCCCTCCAGCGCGAGGTCGGCGAAGGCGGAGGCCCGGCCGTCGCCGAGCCTTCTTCCCCCCTTGCAGAAACGTTCCGCCTACCGGCGGCCGTGCTCGCGCGCTCCGCCGCGCCTGAGCGGCCGGCACCGGTCCGACTCACGTAGGAGGTGAGCCGATGGCCGGTCCCGGCGGCAAGGAGGCCGGGCGCGTGCACGTCCGCGTCCTGCCCGACACCGACGGCTTCCGCCAGCGCCTGAAGCAGTACCTGGAGATGCTGGAGAAGTACACCAAGCTCAAGGTCAAACTGGACCTTGACACCACCGGGGTCTCCGCCCGGCTGCGGGAGCTGACTCAGGACCGCACCACCCGGGTCAACGTCTTCGCCGACACGGCGGAGGCCGCTGCCCGGATCGCCGCGCTCACGCGAGAGCGACGAGTCCGCGTCCAGGCCGACGTCGATGCCGACACCGGCCCGGCCGAGGTCCAGATCCGGGCGTTCACCGGCCGCCGTTGGCGGCTGGGGATCAACGTCCACCTCGCCCGGGGTGGCTTCGAGCGGGTCAAGTCGGGCCTTGCCACCCTGGGGTCGGGGGTCGCGGACATCGGCCGCAACTTCGGCCGGCTCTTCACCCTCTCGATCGAGCAGACGGCCTCCGCCCTCCAGGGCATCGGGTCGGGCATCAGCTCGGCAGCACAGGGCGCGCTCGGGATGGCCGCCGGGTTCGCCCAGTCCGCCGCCGCCGCGCTGCCCCTGTTGGTGGCGGTCACCGCCATCTCCTCCTGGGTGACGGTGGTCGCCTCCGGGCTGGTCGCCGTCATCGCGCTGGCGGCGCTGCCGGTGCTGCCGATCGGCCTTGCGGCCATCGCGGCAGCGGGCGACATGAAGGCCCTCGGCAAGAAGGCCGAGGAGGCGATGCAGGCAGCGTCCGAGGCGCTGAAGCCTGCAACTGCCGCCATCCGCAACGAGTTTGGCGGCGCGGTCAAGGACGTCACGGCCTGGTTCCGCCAGGCCGAGCCGGTGATCAAGGCGTTCTTCGACGCCGGGGCGCAGTTCGTACGCCCCATGGTGAAGTCGATCACCGACTTCACGGACGTCCTCTTCCCGAAGTTGACGGCGGCGATGTCGTCGCCGGGGATGAAGGCGTTCACCGACGAGCTGCCGGTGGCGCTGGTCGGCATCGGAGCCGCCTTCGGCGACTTCTTCCTGACCCTGTCCAACGGGGGCGACCGGCTCAAGCTGATCTTGAGCCCGCTGGTCGGCGTCCTGGACGCCGTGCTCCAGGGGATGGCCTCCCTGGCGGTGCAGTTCTCACCCGAGATCGCCGCGTCGATCTCATGGTTCGCGGACACCCTGCGCCAGTTTTTCGACGTCTTCAAGGACAACGCGCAGGCCACGGCAATGCTGATGCGCACCGTCGACCTCGGGCTGCGCGCCCTGGTGCTGGCCTTCGGCGTCACGATGGCCGGCTGGGACGCGCTGGCGTCCGGTGCCGTGTGGGCCTGGCACGCCGTCCAGGCAGCCTGGGACGGGCTGACATCCGCCACGTCCGCAGCCTGGTCGAACGTGAAGTCGTGGACGTCGGAGACCTGGTCGTCCGTGCGTTCGTGGGTCTCGGACGCCGCGTCGTCGGCGGGCAACGCCGTCTCGGCCGGGTGGAGAAACGTTTCCTCTTGGACGTCGTCCACCTGGGGTTCCGTGACGTCGTGGACCTCGTCGTCCTGGGCGTCCGTGACGTCCACCGTGTCGTCGTCGGTCTCGTCGGCGGGCTCGGCCGTGGCCGCAGGCTGGCGGAACGTCACCTCCTGGACGTCGTCGGCGTGGAACTCCTGTGTCAGCACGGTGAGTTCGGCCTGGTCGAGTACGGCCAGCGCGGTGACGACTGGGATCGGCAACGTCGTCTCGCTGGTCGCCGGGCTGCCCGGAAAGATCCTGGGCGCGATCGGCGACCTGGGCTCGCTGCTCTACGACAAGGGCAAGTCGGCGATCCAAGGGCTGATCAACGGCATGAAGTCGATCAACGTCGGCAGCATCGCTTCGGGGATCGTCAGCAGCCTCAACCCGTTCAAGTCCGCCGCCCCTGCGGCTGCTCCGCGCTCCCTGATGGCCGCGCCGATGGCGCTCGCCGCCGTGCCGGTGGCCGCGTACGCGAGCCCGCTGGAGCAGGCCCTTCGGCCGGTCGCCTCCGGGCTGCGCTCGCTGGACTCCTACGGCTACGGCCAGCGCGCCGCCGCCGGTCTGCGCCACCCCGACACCGCGTCCAAGGACGCCGGCCGGGAGCGCTACGGCCCCGCCATCACCGTCAACGCCCGCACCAACGCGGACCCCCACGAGATCGGCAAGGCCATCGCGTGGGAGCTGAAGACCTCCGGGAGGTAGCACTATCGGGGCTCTCTCCCCACCGTTCATCTCGGATGTCACCGCCCACACCGCCCGCGTCTTCTTCACGAAGACGCCGGGCGCGTGGACGGACATCGAGACCACCAACATCCGTACGGGCAAGGCGCATTACGACGGCGAGGACCCCGAGTGGCCGGGCACCGCGCTGGTCGGCGACCGGGGCCCGCTGGCGGACGACCCGCCGCTGGAGCCGGACACCGAGTACCGGGTCCGCTACCACAGCACCGGCCCCGGCCTGGACCTCTGGTCGGAGCCGGTGGCGTTCCGCACGCTGCCGGACCTGCCGCCCCCGGCCCTGCCGGACACCGGCCGCCAGCCCAGCGCCCTCAACCCCTACACCGGCCAGCCCTGGACCGCGTCGTGGGGCGGGCTGCTGCTCGGTGAGGACTCCTCCGTCGTCCTGGAGGAGGTGGCCGGGCTGCTGGACGCACCCGACGTGCGCACCTCGGACGCCGAGCTGCTTCAGCGCGACGGCCTCACCCCGGGCACCGACTACATGGGCGCGCGCACCGTCACCCTGACGATGCTGGCCCTGGACGACCACGAGCTGCCCGAGCTGCTGGCCGCGACCGCCCCGGGCGGGCCGGAGAAGCCGTTCGAGTTCGCGTTCCCCGGGGTGGCCGGCGGGCGCGGACGGATCATGGCCCGGGTCCGCAAGCGGGCCGTCACCGTGGACAAGGAGTTCCACGCGGGACGCCGTCGCGTCACGGTCGAGCTGCTGGCCACCGACCCCCGCCTGTACTCGGCCGACGAGGCACGGGCGAAGGTGGCGGTGGCCGTCCCCCGGGGCGGCAGGCCCATCTTCCCGCTGACGTTCCCCTTCGACATGGGTAGCGGCCCCGCCGCGCGCTCCGCGCCGGACATCGACAACCGGGGCTCGGTCGACACCTGGCCGACGATCCGCCTCACCCCGGCCACCGGCGAGATCCGCGACCCGTCGCTGACCCTCGTCCACAACGGCGAGCGCCGCCGCTTCGCCTGCCGGGGACTGCGGGTCGGGCGCGGTGACGCGCTGGTCATCGACATGGCCCGCCGCCGCATCACCCTCAACGGCGCTTCGCGCTTCGGGCAGGTCGACCCCAGCTCCACCTGGTTCTCCGTCCCGCCCGGCGGAAGCACCGTGCAACTCGACGTATTGGAAGGCCCCGACGGGGTCACGGCGGACGTCTCGTGGCGCTCCGCCTGGATGTAAGGACCCCATCTCTCTTGGCAGTTGAACTCCGCGCCCCGCTGTTCGTGCAGCAGGGCCGCTACGACGCGCTGGACCTGCGCACGATGATCGGCGGAACCCGGGGCGCCCACGTCGGCGTCGCCGGGCCCACCGCCCTGCTGGTCGAGAAGGTCGACAACCCCACCCCGCGCGTGAGCGTCGGGGCGGGCTCGGTCTGGCTGCCCGACGACGTGGCCGTCTCCCACAAGGGGGCCGTGCACTTCGCCAACCTGGACGCGTCGATCCAGCTCCAGTGCTCCACCCCCAAGCCCGGCGAGGCCGCCCGCACAGACCTGGTCGTCGCCTTCGCCGACCCCGACTCGGCACCGGCCGGGCCGCTGCTGATGGACATCCGCACCACCGCGGACCAGTACATGCAGCCCGTCACCTACGCCGCCGACGGCACCCCCTACGCCGCCGCCTCCGGTACGCAGGTCACGAAGGAGGGCGCGAAGGGGTGGTCGATCGCCGTACTCGCCGAGTCCACCCCTGGCGCGCGCGACTGGCCCGTCCCGTCCAACTGCATCCGCCTGGCGCTGGTGAGCATCGCCCAGACCGGCATTACCGGCATCGAGGACCAGCGGTTCGTCGTCGCCGGGCAGCTCGACACCACCCCGCTTCGCCAGCTCCGCACCGCAGGCGCCCAGGGCATCGCCCAGGCCGCGACCGGGGCACCGGCCGGCAGCCTGGTCTACGACTCGGTCAGCACCGCCCTGTACAAGGTCACCGGGCCCGGCACCACCGCGCCGGTCGTCCCCGGAGCGGTCCGGGTCGAAGCGTCCTACCAGGCCGGGGACGGCGCATGGGGAAACGAGGGCTGGCACCAGTTCACCGCCCCGGCTGCCCCCTACCCCCGGCTGGTGACCGTCTCCTTCGAGGTGAGTTACCGGGGTGAGTTCGGCGAAGGGTGGATCACCCCGATCGTGATGGGGCACGGCGAGCGCCGCCGCGCCGGACGCCCCCAGTACACCCGGGCCGGTGACAGCCGCGACGCACGCGGCCAGGCCACCGTCCGCGTCCCGGCCGGCACCCCGCTCAACGTCTCCGGCAGTGTGTCCCCGGACAACACCGCGAACAACAACGTGAAGTTCGTCGCCGCGTGGACCAGCTACGCCGAAGCCGTCATCACTGTGGCGGCCTGATGAGCGAGGACAACGGCTACCGCGTGATCCTGTCCGAGTTCAAGGGCGGCCGGCTGCTGGCCGAGCTGCCCGTCTCCGGACTCAACTACCGCTCCATCCTCAACGCCCCCGGTGCCGCGAGCTTCACCGTGCCGCTGGCCGCCGAACCGCTGGCCGGACTCGACTGGTCGCTCGTCTCCCCGTGGCGGATCATCGCCCACGTCCAGCGCGGCAGCCGCGTTTTGTGGGGCGGCCCGCTGCTGACCTGGTCGGTCGACCTGGCGGCCGAGGAGATGACGCTCGACTGCGTGGGCCTGTGGGAGTACTACCGGCGCAACATGATCAACCTCGGGTACTCCACCGGCACCACGCCGCGTGAGCAGACCACCATCGCCCGCGAGCTGATCCAGACCTTCGCCGACGATCCGTCCCCGGTCACCCCGGGGCAGCCCGGCTACTGGGGCAGCAACGGGCCCGGCGCGCTGACCTTCGGCCCGGACCTGGACACGATGAAGCGTGAGCGCACCTACCCCTGGTACGAGTGGAAGTCGGTCGGTGAGGCCGTCGAACAGCTCGGCGCGGTGATCAAGGGATTCGACTTCCGGATAGACCACGACTGGGACGTGGACGCCCGCGTGATCCGCAACCGGATGCGCTGGTTGCACCCGGCCGGCGGGGTGGACACCGGCATCGTCCTGGAGCACGGCACCAACTGCACCGTCACCTCCGTCACCTCCGACGGCGACAAGATGTGCACCGAGACCGGCGTCAACGGCGCTGGCGAGGGCTGGTCGCAGTTGAAGTCCTGGTGGTACAACGGCCAGTTGGAGACCGAGGAAGGCCGCCGCATCCCGCGCCTGGCCGCCGTCGAGACCAACAACTCGGTGGTGCGCGTCGACACCCTGACCGCGCAGGCCGAGCGCATGACCGCCGTCGGAGCCTTCCCGATCGTCGTCCCCGAGGTCACCTTGCACCCGGGCGGCGAGTACTCCGCCGCCGAGCTGCGCGTTGGCCACAAGATCCGCGTGCGCGCCCGCACCGCGCGCTGGCCCGGGATCGACGCCGAATACGTCGTCCAGGAGATCGCCACCAAGGTCACCAGCAGCGGCGAGGAGACCACCCTCGCGCTCGTCCCCGTCTCGGTCTTCGAGCGCGTGGACGACTGGGTGAAGGGAGAGCTGGTGATGGCCGCATGACCGTCTACGGCCGCCCCACCCTCGCCGACGAGTTCCAGACCATCGGCACCCGCCTGTCCGCGATGGAACGCACCGCCAGCGCGCTCGGCGCGGTCTTGCCGATGACGCCCTACCGGCCCGGGCTGGACGTCGCCACCACCTGGCGCGCCGCCGCCACCATCCCCACCGCAGGCATCGCCCACCCCGTCCTACGCCTGGACTGCCGGGTCGCCAGCCGCACCGGCGC
Source organism: Streptomyces sp. XY431 (assembly GCF_001279805.1). Lineage (NCBI taxonomy): Bacteria > Bacillati > Actinomycetota > Actinomycetes > Kitasatosporales > Streptomycetaceae > Streptomyces > Streptomyces sp. XY431. The sequence goes on along the minus strand of NZ_LGDO01000514.1, from coordinate 15,132 downwards.
GAACGTCTGGCTCCGGCTCTTCGACGTCGACAAGGCCCGCGCGGTCACCGCCGAGTGGAAGTACACCGGCGACGCGCTCAACAACGGATGGGTGCGCCTGGACTGGGTGCTGCCCACCGGAGGCGGCCAGCCCGGCGAGTGGCAGCGCCTCCTGCTCCAGACCCGCACCGACGTGGAGGGCGGCGGCACCGTCGACCCCGGCGTGGCCATGGCCCTCCCGGTCAACCAAGCCCCCGGCGCGACCGAGGCCGGCACCTGGACCCTCGTCCAGCTCCCGCCCGGCTACGCCTGACCCACAGCTGCAACCCGCGCAGCAGCCCCGCCCGAACTCCCGGGCGGGGCTTCCCTGTTGAAAGGACCCGCACCTATCTCCCGCGAAGCAGTGATCACCGAGGCCCTGAAGTGGGCCGACCAGAACTACCGGGGCGGCCTCTCCCCGAACGGCAAGTACTACGACACCCCCTTCGGGAAGTGGTACGCCCCGGGCTTCAACCACGAACCCTTCTGCGACATGTTCGTCTCCTGGTGCGCCGACAAGGGCGGCGAGGCCGCAGCCGTCGGCCGCTTCGCCTACTGCCCTTCGCACGTCCAGTTCTTCCGCAACAAGGGCCAGTGGCACGGCCGCGACGAGCAGTTCCGACGCGGCGACGTCATCTTCTTCACCTGGGACGGCGGCCCGAGCGCCGACCACGTGGGCATCGTGCTGGAGGACTCCGCCCCCGGCCAGCCGGTCAAGACCGTCGAAGGCAACACCGCCCGCACCTCCGGCGCGGGCCAGGGCTCCGGTGGCTGCGTCGTGCGCAAGACCCGCCCCCGCTCCACCGTGCTCGGCGTCGGCCGCCCCGCCTACACCTCCGGCGGCACCACCACCCCGCCGACCGGCCAGGCCGTCACCATCAACGGCAAGCCGTACGGCCCCGGTGCGCGCGGCGAGCACGTCACCGTCATGGGCCGCGCCCTGGTGCGCGCGGGCTGCTCCCGCTACACCGAGGGCCCCGGCCCCGTCTGGGGCAGCGCGGACACCGAGTCCTTCCGGGCCTGGCAGCTCAAGCTCGGCGACACCGACAGCGCCGACGGCATCCCCGGACCGAAGCAGCTCGCCCGACTCCTCACCGAGTTCGGCGACGCCCCCGCGCCGCAGCCGCCGGCCACCCGCACGATCACCATCCGCCGGGGCATGACGCTCGGCGGGATCGCGGTGGCGCTGGGCACCACGGTTGCCGGGCTGCTCTCCCTCAACCCGCAGATCAAGGATGCGGACCGGATCACCGAGGGCCAGCAGATCACCGTCCCCGCCGCCACCGCGTCCCCGACGGCGGCCCCGGCCACCGAGGTGCCCGCCCCGGATACGGCTCCGGCCGAGTCCGAGACCGAGCAGCCCGCCCCCAACCCGGACCCGCTGCCGACCCCGGCCCCAGGTGCGGCCAGCCACACCGTCGTGGCGGGCGACACCCTCTCGGCCATCGCCGCCCGATACGGCGTCGGCCTGGACGCCGTGGTCAACGCCAACCCGCAGCTCGCCGACCCGGACCGGATCGAGGTCGGGCAGGTCATCAGCCTGCCGACCGCCGCTGCCGGAGCCCCCGCCGCGCCCGTCCACACCGTCGTGCCCGGCGACACCCTGTGGGACATCGCAGCGAGCCGCCGCGTCACCCTGGAGGCCCTGGTCGCCGCCAACACCACCACCGTGGCGAACCCCGACCTGATCTTCCCCGGCCAGGACATCGTGATCCCGGACGGCTCCGCCCCCGTCCCGCGCCCGGCCCCGCCCAAGGCGGCCCCCGCCCCGGCTCCGGAGCCCGCCGCGTCCGAACCGGCCGAATCCGTCCCGGCCCCGCCGGTCGAGGAGGTGCCGGCCACCCTGAGCACCGGCTACTCGAACGACCTCGCCGGGTGGATCGAACAGGCCCGGGACATCCTCCGGGCGAACGGCGACCTCGTCCCGTCCGCCGCTGCGATCGAGCACCGAGCGATGGTCGAGTCCGGTGGCAACCCGCTCGCCGAAAACCACTGGGACTCGAACGAAGCGCTCTACGGCGGGACGTACGGGCTGCTCCAGACCATCCGGCCGACTTTCGACGCCTACTCGCTCCCCGACCACCGCGACATCCTCAACCCCGTGGACTCAATCATCGCCGGAGTCCGCTACGCGAACGCGACCTACGGCTCGTTCGAGTCGATCGCCTGGAACGAAGGGGGCTACTGATGCCCGAGAACGAGCCCCTGGGCGTGGTCATCGGCCCGAGGGAAATCTATGACCAGCTCGTGGGCGTCCGGGAGGACGTCCGCTCCCTGGCCCAGAGCAGCGACGCCGTGGACCAAACGCTCCGCGACCACGAGGAGCGAGTCCGCGCGTTGGAGGTCTGGCGCTACGGCGTCGTGGCCTCCGGCCTCGCGGGCGGCACCGCCCTGGCCGACGTCGTCATACGCCTGAAGGGCTGAGCACATGGAAGACCTGAAGACATGGATCACCGACAACCCGGTGAAGACCCGCGCGGCCGTCGTCGCGCTGCTGACCGTGCTCGGCACCGTCGTGCCGAACCTCGCCGGCATCGAGACGAACGAAGCCCTCGTCGGTCTGCTGTTGACCGTCGCCACGATGGCCGCCGGCCACTCCGCGGGTAAGCACGTGGTCACCCACGCGACCGACGCGGCTCGCACCGAGGCCGCCCGCGCTGAAGCCCTCGCCGAGTGCTGCGCGTGCCCGCACCCGGTCCCCGTTGGGGTCGGCGAGGACGGTATGAAGAGCAAGCGGTGAACCTGGGCCCCGGCTCGTCTTCGGACGGGTCGGGGCCCTTTCTTCGTTCCGGGGAAGGGCGTGGTGGAATGGATGGCTGGCCCCGTTGGTTGTCCAACGGTCTCTGGCCGACCTGAGAGGAATCCATGCCCCCACGCAAGAAGGCCGCCGCGTCTGACTGGCAGTCGGTCCCTGGCGCCCAGGAGCTGATGGACAAGGCGCTGCCGCTGGCCGCCGCAGCGAAGGAGTCGCGCGACTGCGGCCCGGTCGCGGCGGTGGTACTCCAGGCGACGCTGCTGTTCAAAACTCCGAAGGGCTTGCCCGACCTGCGCCGTAGCGGGGGGCAGGCGCGAGGGTGGATGTCTGACCTCCTGGACGCCATCGGGTTCGCCCCTCCACGGCTCGCCCCCATGGACGAACGGAAGAAGGTCGCGAGAGAGCGGGAGAGCCTGGCTCAGGCAATCCGCGAAGCTCTCTCCCCGGTGCGTGTCGACTTCATCCGCCAACTCGATGACCGTCCCGAGGAGCTTGAACGCCTCTTCCCGGGCTTCTCCTCCTCGGATGAAATCTTCGAGCACTACAAGATCATTCCGAAGGCTCAGCGCGAGATCCGGATCGCTCGGTATAACCGCCGGATCTCGCTCCAGAAGCTCGGTGCCCTTCTGGCCGACGATGATCTACCTATCGCGCCGGCCGACGGCGCGGAGGCGGTCCACGCTGTCCACCGCCTCGCCACCGGCCTGACTCCGGGTCTTTTCGACGGCACGGACACCGAGACTGCGGAACTGCTCCGCCAGGAACTCGCGGAGACCCGCGCCGCGCTGCTCGCGCTGGAGAAGTCCCTGAGCTGACCTCCGGCCCCAGGCCCCGCCCTCCCCACCTCGGGGAGGGCGGGGCTTTTTCGCGTTCCGGGCCTGCCGCTGGCGTGCTTGTTAACCGTGGCGCCTCAACGGTTGTGGAGAGGTGCACCGGGTTGGCCGGCGCGCCGCCCCAGGTGCCGGTGTTAACCGTGGCCGCTTAACAGTGGCGAGGAGGTCTAGACATGAAGAACATTGCCTTGATCGGCCGGGCCCGGTCCGGGAAGGACACGGCGGCCGGGGTCCTGGCCGAGTACGGGTTCGCCCGGCTCGCGCTGGCAGATCCGCTGAAGGCCATGGCGTACGACGTCGACCCGGTGGTGGGCACCGAGCTGCTGGGCGTCAACGCCCCGGCCCCCGTCCGCCTGGCCGACGCGGTGGACCGCTACGGCTGGGAGGCCGTGAAGGACAGGTTCCCGGAAGCCCGGCGCTTCCTTCAGCGGCTCGGCACGGAGGGCGTCCGGCAGCACGTCGACCCGGACTTCTGGATCACCCGCTGCCTGCGGGCCGCCGCTGTCAAGCGCGGCCCGGTCGTCGTGACGGACGTGCGCTTCGTGAACGAGGTGGCCGAACTGCACAACGCGGGCTTCGCCGTCTGGTTCATCGACCGGGGCGGAGCCGACGGCGACCACCTGAGCGAACAGCTCGGACCCGAGCACGCCGACCTGGTGGTCCCCAACACCGGCACCCTGCCCGACTTCCACACCCGAATCCGCGAAGCCCTGGAGGCCCTGTGACCCTGCGCGAGCGCTTCGACGCGATCGACCGCACCGCTACCGCGATCGAGAACGTCGTCTTCGTCTACTCGCCCGTGCCGGACCTGCTGACGCCGGACGAGCGGGAGGCCGACGAGCAGGCCGCGAACGTCCGCGTCGAGGCGGAGGTGCCCGGCTACTCGGACACCCTGCCCTCCCTGCTCGCCGCTGCCTGACGCCAGCGAGCCCTTCGGCCCGACCCCGCGCGGGGCCGGGCCTTTCCCGTACCCCGCCACAGAGAAGAGAGCCCATGTCCGAAGGCGTCCGCACGATCCACCAGAAGGGCAGCCGGTACTACGTCCACCCGGAGTCGGGCGACCTCGCCCCCTCGGTGACGTCGATCCTGTCGATGGAAGCGAAGCCCTTCCTTCAGGACTGGTCGGCAGGCATGGCGGCCGAGGCCGCGGTGACCGACCTGGAGGTTGTCCAGCGCATCGCCGCCCGCGACCGCCAGGCGGCCGTGGACTTCCTCAAGTACTCCGCGAAGCGCTACACCAAGCTGCGCGCCGACGTGGGCAGCCTGGTCCACGACTTCTTCGAACTGCGGCTTCGTGGCGAGGAAGTGCCCTACCCGCACCACGACGTGGAGCCGTACGTCCCGGCGATCGAATCGTGGCTCGACCGCTACCAGCCCGAGCTGCTGAACGCGGAAGACGTCGCCTGGTCGTCCAGCCACAACTACGCCGGAAGCTTCGACTTCATGGTGAAGATCAACGGGAAGACGGTCCTGGGCGACCTGAAGACCAGCAAGAGCGTGTACCTGTCGGTCGCCTACCAGCTCGCGGCCTACGCCCACGCGGACCACCTGATCACCGTGGACCGCAAGATCGTGCCGTTCCCGAAGGTCGACGCCGGGGCGGTGCTGCACGTCACCCCGACCCGCGCCGAGTTCCGCCCGGTGACGATCGACCGCCCGGTGTTCGACCGATTCCTCACCCTGCGCCAGCGCTTCGCCGACGACCGGGCCTCGGATGCCGGGATCATCGGCCGCGTCGCCTGGAAGCACGAGTCCGGCCGCGCGACCGGCACCGCCCGCCGCGCCTCCTGACCAGGGCCTGTTAACCGCCACGACTCAACACCCCCGGGGCCGACCGACCGGCGGCCACCGACCCGAAAGAACGGACTGCACTTGAGCGACGCACTCGACAACATCTTCAACTCCGACCCCGAGCTGGCGGAGCGCGCGGAGCGCGCCGAGGCCAACGCCCGCCCGGACATCGCCGGGACCTTCCGGGCCTACGAGCCCGACCCGAACGGCGGCTTCCCCCGTGCCCTGCACAAGTGGCGCGTCACCAGCGCGGTGCCGGCCGTCGCCGACGCCGTGGCGGAACTGCTGGGCGGCACTCCTCACGAGCTGGACACCGAGGCCGAGGACGCCATCGCGGTGGACACCGACACCGACCGGGTCGAGGTCGTCATCGACGGACCCGACGCGATCCAGTTCGACATGAAGCACTGGGTCAACGGCAAGTTGGCGCACCACTGCGACACCCGGGCCTTCCTGTCCCCGCCGGAGGACGTGGGTGTGCCGTGCCGCTGCCCGCGCACCATCGCGGAGCTGAAGGCGCGGGCGAAGGACGAGCGGGGCCCCAAGCCGGACATCCGCATCGCCTTCACCCTGGCCCACGACCCGCACCTGGGCGTCTTCCGCTACAAGTCCAGCGGCTGGTCGCTGATCAGTGAGCTGCCCGCGCTGAAGAACTCGCTGGCCAAGGTCGACGGCCCCGCGCTGGTGAACCTGATCAACGAGCGCGTGAACTACACGAGCAAGGCCGGCCGAGAGGTCGACTACCAGAAGCTCACCGCCAAGGTCATCAAGGCGTACGAGCAGGCCATCACCGACACCCCGGCTTCGGCCGTCGAGGAGGAGCCGCCGTTCTAACCGGCGCTCCACCCAGCACCACCACCAGCGGGACCGGCTTCTTCGGAGGCCGGTCCCGCTCCCGTTTCCCTGGAGAGAGAACCCCGTGCACACCCCCACCACGGCGGAGCCGATCCCGGCCCGCCTCGTCAACGTCCTGCCCGCGACCGACCGCGCCCAGGAGATCATGCGCAGCGCCTTCCGTGAGTCGCCGCGTCCGCCGTCGGCGGGCACCCGCAACTCGCAGGCCAAGCTCACCGAACGCAAGGTCCTGGCGATCCGGCGCGCCGCCGACCTGGGCGCCAGCCTCTCGGCCCTCGCGGGCGCGTTCGACATCTCCGAGCGGGCGTGCCGTCACATCGCGCGGCGGACCTCCTGGGCGCATCTGCCGGAGGAGGGTCCGACCCGGTGACCGACCACTCCACCCCGCTGTGGAAGGTCCCGCCCGAGGAGCGCCGGACCTTCCTGCACGCCCGTGCGCGGGCGCTGGCCGCCGAGGGGGCGGCACCCCGGCGGCTGCTTCGGGCCTCGGACGCCGCCCACACCGTCGACTTCCGCGAACCGCGCCAGGGGGAGGGCGAGACGTGACGTACCGCATCGGGGCGGGCATCGCCCCGCCGCTCGGCGACCTGCGGCTCGCCGGTCCCGGGGACACCCTGCTCTTCCTCCACGACGCCCGGCAGCGAAGCGACTTCGCCCGCTACTGGGAGGCCGCGGCGGTCGCCGTCTTCCGAGGCGCGGCCATGACGGTGGTGACCGCCTAGTGACCAACCGCTCGAAAGCGAAGGGCACCGCGTGGGAGTCCGCGGTGGCCGACTACCTGAACGAACAGCTCGGCCAGTACCGGACGGGCTGGAAGGACGGCGACCGCGCCGTCCGCTGGAAGAACCCCCTGGACCCGGACAACGTCCGCCGCAACGTCCAGGAGGGCGCGGCCGACATCGGCGATCTCGGGGTGCGCCCGTTCGCCGGGGAGTGCAAGGCCGAGAAGTCGTACGACCTTGCCTCGTACGTCCGCCAAGCCGAGGTCGAGGCGAAGAACGCGGGGCTGCCGTTCGGCGTCGCGTACGTGAAGCGCCCCCGCGCCCAGGTCGAGGACGGGTACGCCGTCACGTCCATCCGCACCCACGCCGCGATCGTCCGCGCTCTGCGGGAGGCCGGTTACTAGATGAGGAGAGGGCAGTGCGCATGCAGGAGATCCTGGACCGCCTGGAGGAGTGGCGGGACTACCAGGCGGGCGAGTGGGTGGCGCGCTGCCCGGCCCACGACGACGGGAAGCCGTCGCTGTGGATCAACTTGAAGACGTCCGGCATGGTGGGCATGGCCTGCCGCGCCGGGTGCCGCTTCGAGGACATCGTCGCCGCCCTGGACCTGCTGCCCCGGCACCTGTTCAACGTGGACGCCGAGGGCCTGGTCGCCGTGGCTGAGGCCCGGCCCGAACCAGTCTCGCCGTTCCTGACGGCGGGCCTGCGGGTGTGGCTGGACAGCCTGCCGGCCGGTGAGGTCGACGCCGCCCCGGCCTTGGCCTACGCGCAGAAACGTTTCGGCCTGGACGCGGCCGAGCAGGACCGGCTGGGCCTGCGCTGGTGGCCCGGCCCGCAACCGTGCCCCGAGTGGGTTCCCGGCTCGTTCGTCCGGTATCCCCGCCTCGTCGTGCCGATGCACGACTTCGCGGGAGTGGCCAGGGGCGCCCAGGGCCGGGACCTCTCGGGGCGCTGCCCCGGACGGTGGATCTCGCTCGCCAACCCGGAGGGGTTCGAGTGGCAGCGGTACGGGGTGTTCCCCGGCCCGGACCCCGCCGCGCCGTGGGTGGTGACCGAGGGTCTGTCGGACCCGCTGGCAGTCGTCGCCGACGGCTACAACGCGGTCGGCGTGCGCGGGGCCGCGATCCTCAACAACGACCCGGCCACGGTGGACGCGCTGGCCGCCGGCCTGGCGGGGCGCGACGTGCGGGTGTGCGGGGACAACGACCGCTCCGGCGACGCGTTCGCCCGCACGATTCTGGCCGCCCTCCACGAACGGGGCGTGCCCGCAAGGCGGTTGACCCTTCCCGCCGGTTTCAAGGACTACGCAATTTGGAGATCCACCCGGTGACGGTGTGCAACATAGACCGACTGACCACCCCCTTCGTGCCGGAGCGGCCGTCACTGACGCTGCCCCCGGAGCAGGCGGTGGCCGCCTACCGCGAGGCGGCGTCCCGGTACGGGGCGAGCGACATCGTCAACGCCCACGCCTTGGTCCAGTTCATGAAGGGCGGCATCAAGTACGCCGAGGGCGTCGGCTTCCACGTGTGGACGGGCACCTGCTGGACGCGGTCCGAGGTGCTGGTGCGCCAGGCCGCGCACGACCTCGGGGCGGCGATGGTGGAGACGCTGGCCCGCGAGAAGGAGATCATCCGCGCCGCCCTGGAACTGAAGCTCGCCGGGGAGGCGCTGGACGCCGAGTACGAGAAGCAGGTGCAGGCGCTGCCGCTGGCGAAGGCCGCGAAGGGCTTCACGATGGCCCGCAGGATTGACGACCTGATCCGCGAGCTGGCGTCGGTGCGCGGCGTGCACTGCGACGTGGACGACTTCGACAACCGGCCGCACCTGATCTCGTTCGCCAACGGGACCGTGGATTTGCGCACGGGCCGCCTTCAGCCGCACGACCCGGCGGACATGCTGACGAAGTCGCTGCCGTGGAAGTACGACCGGCTGAAGAAGGCCAAGCGGTGGCGGAGGTTCCTGAAGGAGGTGTTCCCGAACGAGCCGCTGATGCCCGACTACATGCGCCGCCTGTGCGGCTACGGCATCACCGGGTCGACCGCCGAGCAGGCGTTCGCGGTGTTGGTCGGGGTCGGCGCGAACGGCAAGAGCGTGTTTTTGGACTCCCTCAGCTACGTGTTCGACGCGCTGTCCGAGACGACCCGCTTCGAGACGTTCGAGGACCGGGGCAGCTCGATCCCCGCCGACCTGGCCGCGCTGCGCGGGGCCCGGATGGTGATGGCCTCGGAGGGTGAGGCCGGGAAGGCGATGAGCGAGAGCGTGCTGAAGCGCGCAACCGGCAGCGACCGGCTGACCGCGCGTTTCATGCGGGAGAATTTCTTCACTTATCAGCCGACTTTCCTTTTGTGGCTGGCGTCCAACCATTCCCCGAATTTCCGCTCGCAGGACACCGGCCTTTGGAGGCGGGTCAAGCTCATTAAATTCGACCGCTACTTCAAGCCGGAGGAGCGGGACCACGGCATCTTCGCCGAGCTGCGCGAGGAGGCCGAGGGGATCGCCGCGTGGGCCGTCCAGGGAGCCGTCGAATGGTACGCCGAGGGCCTGAAGGAGCCCGACTGCATCAAGGCCGCCACCAGCAACTTCAAGGAGAACTCCGACGCCTTGGCGGAGTTCCTGACGGACGTCCTGGTGAAGGTCGACAGCGACAAGAGCCACGTGCCCGCCCAGGACGCCTACAACGCGTACCGGGACTGGTCGGAGGCGCAGGGCGAGAAGGCGTGGACCCGCCGGGGCTTCATCAGCGCGCTGGACGAGCGAGGCATCCGCCAGCACCGCATGACAAAGGGCCGCGTGCTGCTGGGCGTGCGGTTCGCGGGCCAGCAGGTTCCGGCAGGGCCGGGAGTGTTCGACACCACCAACGACTACTAGGAAGCGAGCGCATGCGGGTACACCCGTACCGACTGGCGGGAGAGCCGGTCGAGATCAAGGTCGCCGAGAACGGTGACGACCTGCGGGAGTTCCGCACATGGTGGACCGCGCACGCCAACGCGGGCACGCTGATCGGTTTCGACACCGAGACCACCGGCCTGGCGTGGACGGACCGAATACGGCTGGCGCAGTTCGGCGACACCCACACCGCGTGGGTGATCCCCGTCGAACTCGGCCGGCCGTTCCGCGAGGCGGCACGCGAGGCGCTGGCGAAGCTGCCGAGATTGGTTGCGCACAACCTCGCCTTCGACGCCCTGAAGGTCGACAGCGAGCTGGGCATCCGGCTCGAAGACCTCTACCCCCGGGCGCAGGACTCCCGGGTGGCCGCGCACCTGCTCGACAGCCGCCACGACTACGAGGGCGGCGTCGGCCTGTCCCTCAAGCCGCTGTCGGCCTGGTACGTCGACCCGGCCGCGCCCGACACGCAGGGCGACCTGACGCAGGTGTTCAACGGGCTGGGGTTCACGAAGGCGACCGGGTGGGCGGGCATCAGCCTGTCGCACCCCGTCTTCGAGCTGTACGCCGGTCTCGACGCCTTGCTCGTCGCCCGGCTGCTGCCCAAGCTGCTGGCCCGCTACAAGGCCGAGGGCCTGCGCTCGGCGCTGCTGCCCTACGAACACCGGCTTGCGCTGGTGTGCGCGAAGCTCCAGCGGCGCGGGATGCTGATCGACCCGGAGTACACCGAGGGCCTGGTCGGTCGGCTCGGCGCGCAGAAGGAGAAGTTCTCCGCTGTGGCGGCGCGCTTCGGCGTCGACTCGGTGAACAGCCCGGACCAGGTGGCCGGCGCGCTGGCCGGGATGGGCGAGCGGTTGACGGAGAAGACCGACAGCGGCGCGCTGTCGGTGGCCAAGGAGGTGCTTCTGCCGCTGGCCGATCTCGATCAGGACTGGAAGCGCCTGGGGATGCGCGAGCCCAACGTGCTCGCGGACGCCGTACTGCGGGCGAAGAGGGCCGGGAAGTGGTCGACCAGCTATGCCCAGGCGATGCTGGCGGGCCGCGATGCCTTCGACCGCATCCACCCGAAGATCAACCCACTGGGCGCCCAGACCGGCCGGGCCTCGCACTCCGACCCGGCGATGGCACAGCTTCCCTCCCACGGGTGGGAGATCCGGCGCGCGGTGGTCGCCGAGCGGGGCCACGTCTACTTCAGCGTGGACCAGCAGGCGGTCGAGCTTCGGGTGCTGGCCGCCCTGTCGGGCGAGACCCGGATGACCCGGGCCATCGCCGCCGGGCACGACCTGCACGGGTACGCCGCCACGCTGATGTTCGGCGAGGAGTACACCAAGGCCCAGCGGACCCTGGCCAAAATTGCCGGGCTCGGCACCGCCTACCAGGGCGGCGCGGTGACGCTGGCCAAGCAGACCGGTCAGCCGGTCGACGTCATGCGCGACACCCTCCAGCGCTACGGCAAGGCGTTCCCCGGCATCAAGCGCTGGGCGCGGAAGATGCAACGGGTCGCGCTGGCGGAGCGGTGCACGATGACCACGGTCACCGGCCGCAGGCTCCACCTGGACCGGGACAAGCTCTACAAGTCCGTCGCCTACGCCTGCCAGTCCACCGCCCGCGACACGATGGGACAGGCGCTGATCAAGATGGACGAGCAGGGCCTGACCCCCTACCTGACCATGTGGGTGCACGACGAGGTCGTGGGCACCGCCCCGAAGAAGGAGGCCGCGGACGTCGCCCGCGCCTGCGCCGAGGCCATGCGGATGGACCTGCTGGGCGTCCCGCTGGACACCGACGCGGAGGTCTACGGGCCGAGCTGGGCCGACGGCTACAAGCTGCCGAAGGAGTGGGCCTATGCGGCGTGAACCGGAAAGCGAGTTCACGCAGTTCTGCGAGGTCTGCGACGACGAGAAGCCCCTGCCGCAGTTCGGGAAGCGCAAGCGCGCCCCCAACGGGCGGGCGAACGTCTGCCGGCCGTGCGTGAAGGCCGCCAACAACCGGGCCAGCCGCGACCCGCAGGTCATCCGCAAGCGGCGCGACGCCCGGCTCCGCAGGGTCTACGGCATCACACTGAGCGACTACGAACGCATGGGTCGCAGCCAGCGGTGGCGGTGCGCGATCTGTGGTCAGAAGGCCGCCGCAGGGGATCGCCTGGTGGTCGACCACGACCACGACAAACCTCACGGACGGTCCGTCAGAAGGCTTCTGTGCAGGGGAGAGAACGCCGCGCTCGGGCACTTCGGCGACTCATCCGACCGAGTCGCACAAGGAGCGGCATACCTCCGCAACCACGGCAAATGAGACAGACATCACATTAAGTGGTCTTTACCTATGAATACGCAGGTAACAGGCATGATCAGGACGAAAGTCTCTATTCATTTGTTTTCTACCGTTTGAGCACACTTCGGACACATGCTTATGATCCACTCCGCCACGCCGCGCCGGAGGATGCGCGGCCAGTAACTAGGAGTCACGATGCGGCAGGGAGGGTGGTCCCGTTCCGGCGGTTCTCGCCGCCTTCTCCGCCGCATCGGACGAATCCGACGGGAGGTCGCCCGGACCATCACCCCGGCCGTGGCGCTGGCTGTTCGCCAGGCCATGGGCATCACCGATGGCAGCCGCCTCAGCCTTGAGGCGCTGGCCCCGGAGCAGGCCGGACGTGACCACATCCGGCAAATGCTGCGGTCCTTAGTGGACCTGCATGCCAGATGTGCCATCCGCCCTCCGTCGCGCAGGACCCGGAGTCTGCGCGCCCTCCTCGTGCGCCTTGCCCGCTGCATGGCCCTGATCTCACGACGTCTCACCCTCTCGGATTCGACGGCACCCTGCCGAAGAAGCCCAGGAGTCACCGCGGCCTGACCTGACGTCAGGCCGCTGCCCGCCCTTGCCCTTCGGCTGACCCGAACCGGCAGGGGCTTCTTCATGCCCCGACGCGGCCGTGCGCCCGCCGGGGCTTCTTCATGCCCTGACGCGGCCTGAGCGCCGGCCGGGCATTTCGCCATGCCCTTTTGCGGTCCGCCGCGCGGCGATACCGCACGCCCATCTCTCTGTTCTGTACATGCCAAGGAACCACCATGCCTTCGTCCTGCATCACGCCCGCCCTGATCTCCCTCGCCCAGACCCCCAAGCCCCTCACCGCCCTGACCGGCATGGGCAAGCTCGACCGGGGCCGGGTCGCCACCGAGGAGATCCTGACCGAGCTGGACGGCATCGCCCGCTCGGTGGCGCGCAAGCGCGCGGCACACATGGAGGGCGACAGCCACCAGGCCGCCCAGGACATCGCCCAGGAGATGCGCCTCTCCTTCTGGCGCGCGATCCACACCTGGGATACCGAAGGCGACAACACCGCCAAGTTCACGAGCTACGCCTTCCAGCGGGCCAAGCTCGACGGCCGCTCGGCGGCCACCCGCGAGATCGCCCCCGGCGTGGCCCGCGACAGCGCAGGCACGTTCATGGGCGCCCTGGCCCGCTCCGGCGGGGACTTCGAAGCCGCGAAGGCCGAACTCGTCAACCACCCCGAGACCAGCGCCCGCTTCTCGCCCGACCGGGCCGCCACCGTCGCCGCAGCCTTCGAGCGCCCCGTGCCGATCACCGCCGTGCCGGACAGCGCACTCGACGCCTCCACCGCGCAGGACCCGGACCGTCTGGTCGAGTACACCCCGCTCGGCACCACCCCGCGTGCCGCCCGCCTTCGCCTGGCGGTCAAGGACGGGCTGCCAGTCGTCGTCGCCGCCACCACTGCGGGCTGGTGCACCACCCTCCAGCCCTCCCTGGCCCTCAACCCCCTGGAGGTCTCGCGCGACGCCGTTCGCTGCAAGGGCGTGAAGGTCACCGGCACCAAGCGGGGCAAGCACGCCAGCGGCGCGATCGTGGACCACGAAGCCGACGCCGACACCAGCGCCCGCTTCACTGCCGCCGCCGAGGTGAAGGCCGGCGAGCTGCTGGCCGCGATGTCCCCGGGCGAGGCCGCCATCGCGCGCGCCGCCTTCGGCTTCGACGGCGAGCCCCCGATGCTCACCTCCGCCGGGAAGCTCGACGCCACCGCGATAGCCGAGGCCCTGGGCAAGACCCCCGGCACCGTGAAGGCCACGTGGTCGCGCGCCCTGAAGAAGATGAGGGCCGCCGCGTGACCGCCGCTGTTAACCGCCCCGACTCAACCCTTCCGAGCCCCTACGGAAGGAACGCGAGATGAAGTCCCCGGTCGGAACCTACGAGCTGTCCGGCGGCGCGGTGCTGCGCGTCTTCGCCGACCCCGGCCACAGCGACGGCTACGGCCTGGAGATCACCCACAACGGCGAGAGCGTCCGCTACGACGGCGGGCACACCGCCCGCGAAGTCCACGCCTTCATGAACCTGTTCACCTGACCGAGGAGAGAGAACCCCGTGATCGAGACCACCGAGCACAAGGCCACCCTGACCGTCCGACTCGGCTCCGTCGTCGGCGTGCGCAACGAGCGCATGCACGGCGTCCTCGCCCTGTCCGTGGGTGCGGAGACCGCCCGCCCCGCCAGACTCAGCGCCGACCAGTGCCGCGAACTGGCCGCCTACCTCGCCCGCCAGGCCGGAGAACTGGACCGCGCCGCGAAGGTCGAACGCGTCTCCGCCCCCGAGCAGACGGCCAGCGGGCTCTTCGACCGCACCGCGCCGGCGTCCCGCTTCGGAGTCTGGGAGAAGCGGTGACCCGCACCGAGGCCCTGGCCCTCGCCCAACAGACCGTCACCCAGATGGCCACCAACCAGCGCGGCTACCAGGACCAGCCGCTCGACGCCCGCGTCAGCGCCGTCCTGCGCATCGCCAACTACCTGACCCCCACCACCGGAGAGAACACCGATGACCACCGCGACTGAGCAGCAGACCGTCCACCTGGACGAACGGCACTTCCCCTGCAAGTACGACGGCCCCCGCGACTACGCCCGCACCCACGTGGACGGCGAGGGCGACATCGGCCTGCTCGTCCACTGCGGCGAGACCGCCGCCTCCATCTACCTGAACCCCGAGGTCGCCGAATCCCTGGGCAACACCCTCGTCCAGGCCGCCAACCAGTCCCGCAACACCGCGCTGGAGATCGAGCGCGTACGCCAGGAGGAGGCCGAGGCCGCCCGACGCCTCGGTGAGATGGAGGCCGCCCGACAGGCCGAGCAGTCCCGCCAGGCCGGACAGCCCTACCTGGCGGCCGGCGGCTCCACCTCGCCCTCCGCTCTCCCGCAGCCGGTCCTGGCCGACCAGCTCACCGCCCCGCAGCCGATCGTCACCGAGACCCCGCCCCCCCCCCCCCCCCTCCCCC
>NZ_LGDO01000513.1:0-35628 GCF_001279805.1 Streptomyces sp. XY431 | reverse complement strand
CCTGGGCGGGAAGGGCCTGGGCGGGGAGGGACGGCTGCAGCCGGGCGGCGTCGGCGGACACGTCGCTCTGGGCCTGGCTGATGCTGCGGACCGCGCCGGCCAGCTGCTCCTCGGCGACCGGGACGACCTGGGACGGAATGCAGCGGGCGTGGGCGAAGGCGAGCACGGCCGTCTCGTCGCCGACGAACAGCACGGTGCTGGTCGGCTCCAGCAGGGCGTCGCCGGGGGTGCGGCAGGAGGTGCATTCGTAGTTGTCGGGTGCGTGGGCGCCGCCGAGCAGGCGGTCGGCCTCGTCGTCGCCGATCTCGGATCGGACCTCGTCGCTGACGTCGAGCATGCGCGGCACTGGGTCTCCTCGGTGCGGGGTCGGAAATACCGGTTGGGGGCTGTCGGGGCCGGCGCCCGGGGTCTCGGGGCCGGCCCCCGGGTCGAACGCGGTGGAGCCGGAAGGTCGGGTCTGTTCGAGCCGGGAGGCGGCGGCGGCCCGGCCGCCCTTACCAACG
The DNA here is from genome assembly GCF_001279805.1 of Streptomyces sp. XY431. Lineage (NCBI taxonomy): Bacteria > Bacillati > Actinomycetota > Actinomycetes > Kitasatosporales > Streptomycetaceae > Streptomyces > Streptomyces sp. XY431. The sequence goes on along the minus strand of NZ_LGDO01000513.1, from coordinate 35,125 downwards.
GGCCCTTGTGGCAGGGGTCACGGGTGGGGGGTAGGGGTGACGGGAATTGCCTCTGATCCGATCGCGGAGGGTGTTCTCGGCGTCGCAATCTGTCGATCTCGATGGCGGGACTGCCGGAATGAAACGGTGAGGTGAGTCACGGCTCGTCGATGTTTGATCTAGGAAATGACGGTTAAAACGGACAAATTGGACAGATTTACATGGTCGTTACCGCCGGTAACGCCGTGCTGAGCTGGGGAGACCTCCGGCTGTTTGAACCCCGGCCGCCCGCCTCGTAGCTTCATTGGCGGTGCAACGAGCACCACCCGGGTTCACCCCCGACGCACAGCCCGCCGGTTCGCACCGGCGCCGGCAGTGCCCGCCGACGCGACCGCTCGAACAGGTCGCCGGTGTGTGGCGGGTGGCCGGGGCGGCACGGAACGTCCGACACGTCTCCGGCCGCCCGACGGACGCGGCGCGCGATTCCAGACCCTCAAGGGCTTGGTTCCGCATGCCCTCCCGGGGCTGTCGAGAGGAACCTCATGACCTTCCGTAACGAGATCGCCGCTGCCACCACCACCGCCACCAAGCGCAACCGCGTCCGGATGGCTGTCGTGGCGGGCGCCGCTGTCGCGGCCCTGCCGGTGGCCGGCCTCGTCACGGCCACCTCGGCCTCGGCCGCCTCCGTCTCCACCTGGGACGCTGTCGCCCAGTGCGAGAGCGGCGGCAACTGGGCCATCAACACCGGCAACGGTTTCTACGGCGGTCTGCAGTTCACCTCCAGCACCTGGGCCGCCTTCGGCGGTACCGCCTACGCCTCGCAGGCCAACCTGGCCACCAAGGCGCAGCAGATCGCCGTCGCCGAGAAGGTCCTCGCCTCGCAGGGCCCGGGCGCCTGGCCCGTCTGCTCCGTCAAGGCCGGTCTGACCAAGGGCGGCGCCGCCGCCGCGGTCGACACCTCCACCCCGAAGGCCACCGAGGCCCCGAAGCCGGCCGCCCCCAAGGCGACCGAGGCCCCGAAGGCCGCCGCGCCGAAGGCCGTCGAGGCCCCCAAGGCTGCGCCGAAGGCCGTCGAGGCCCCCAAGGCTGCGCCGAAGGCCGTCGAGGCTCCCAAGGCCGCGCCGAAGACCGAGGCCGCGCCGAAGGCCGACAAGGCCGCGAAGTCCGGCAAGTCCTGGACCTCGAACGACGCCAAGCAGGTCAACGGCACCTACACCGTCAAGGCCGGCGACACCCTGAGCAGCATCGCCGCCGCCAAGGGCATCGACTGGCACGCCCTGTACGACAACAACGCCAAGGTCATCGGTGCCAACCCGGACCTGATCCTGCCGGGCCAGACCCTCACCGTCTGATCCGACGCCGGTCGATCCGAGACCGGTCGATCCACGCCTCCACGGCCGCCCTCCCGCACCACGGGAGGGCGGCCGTCGGGGGTTTCCGGCGGTTGCCGGGTCCGGCCGTTGTCGGAGGGGTGCGCGAGGATGGGGACGTGACCCAGGGCGAGTTGTTCGGCGGACTCTTCGACGCCTCCCCCGAGCGCGGACGGTCCGAGCCGGCTCCGGGGGCGGTGCTGCTCCCCGGCTGGCTCGACGTGGCGGCGCAGCTGCGCCTGGTCGCCGCCTGCCGGGACTGGGCACGCCCGCCCGCGGGGATGCACACCGTCCGGATGCCCACCGGCGGGACGATGTCCGTCCGGATGGTCAGCCTGGGTCGCCACTGGTACCCCTACGGCTACTCCGACACCGCCGAGGACGGCACCCCGGTCAAACCCTTCCCGGCCGAGCTCGGCGCGCTCGCCCGGCGGGCGGTGGCCGAGGCGTACGGGCCCACGGCCGGCGGTGGCGGTGAGGATGGCGGTATCGGGGGCATCGGGGGCATCGCCGGTGCCGTCGGCTACGAGCCGGACGTCGCGATCGTCAACCACTACCCGCACGGTGCCCGGATGGGCCTGCACCAGGACCGCGACGAGCGCGCCGACGCCCCGGTGGTCTCGCTGTCGCTCGGCGACACCTGCGTCTTCCGGCTCGGCAACACCGAGACCAGGACCAGGCCGTGGACCGATCTGGAGCTGCGCGGCGGCGACCTGCTGGTGTTCGGCGGCCCGGCCAGGTTCGCGTACCACGGTGTGGTGCGGACCCTGCCCGGGACGGCGGACCCGGCGCTGGGGCTGACCGGGCGGCTGAACATCACCGTCCGGCAGTCGGGCCTGTGACCGGTGCCACCCCGCTCCCACCTGCGGCGACCTTTCGCGCAGGGGCTACTGTTCGACCTCGTTCGAGTGAATTGGCACGGCCGGCCCGGGTTCGGGGAATGTCCCGGCTCGCTGAGGAATTCGATTGGGCTGGAGAATTCGAGAGAACGGGCTGCCGGCGGCGGGGCGGAAGACCTCCGGCCCGGGCGGCGGCCCGGAGAGGACGTGTCCCATGGCTACCCCCGTCGACGATCTCGTCGCACTGCTGGACCTTGAGCAGATCGAGCTGAACATCTTCCGCGGGCGCAGCCCCGAGGAGGCGCTCCAGCGCACGTTCGGCGGGCAGGTGGCCGGCCAGGCGCTGGTGGCGGCGGGGCGCACCGTGGACGACGACCGCCCGGTCCACTCGCTGCACGCGTACTTCCTGCGGCCCGGCGTGCCGGGGGTGCCGATCGTCTACCAGGTGGACCGGCTCCGGGACGGCCGCTCGTTCACCACCCGCCGGGTGCTGGCGATCCAGGGCGGGCGGTCGATCTTCGCGCTGACCGCCGACTTCCACGCCCCGGAGCCCGACAGCATCGAGCACCAGTACCCGATGCCCGAGGTGCCCGGCCCGGAGAAGCTGCCGAGCGCACTGGACGAGGTCGGTTCCCGGCTCGGCGAGCTGCCCCCGTTCATCAGCCGGCGCCAGCCCTTCGACATCCGCTACGTCGACCGGCTGCGCTGGAGCACCGAGGAGCTCGCCGGGGTCGAGGCGCGCAGCGGCGTCTGGCTGCGCACCAACGGGGCGCTGCCGGACAACCCGCTGATCCACGTCTGCGCGCTCACCTACGCGTCCGACATGACGCTGCTGGACGCGGTCCGGGCCCCGGTCGAGCCGCTCTGGGGCACCCGGCACTTCGACATGGCCTCGCTGGACCACGCGATGTGGTTCCACCGGCCGTTCCGCACCGACGACTGGCTGCTCTACCAGCAGGAGTCCCCGATCGCCCACGGCGCCCGGGGCCTGGCGCGCGGGCAGATCTTCGACCGGAGCGGGCAGCTGGTGGTGTCGGTGGTGCAGGAGGGCCTGTTCCGCCGGATCAAGGCCTGACGGGTGGCAGCGGCGCGTGCGAACGGCGTGTTGACCGGCGTGACGGCCGTGCGACGACTGTGCGACGCCGTGCGACGGTGTCCGGGACTGGGAATGCCCGGCCCGGGTACCGGATGTTCGATGGGGTGACGGAGAACGGACGGCCCGCCCCGCGGGCCCTGACCGGAGTGGGAGGGCGAGCCGATGACGGCGACGGCCGCGGAGGAATGGCAGCACTGGAGCGACGGACGGGCGGCGACCGTCAGCGCGCCGCACGGCCAGCTGGCGCTCACCGGTACGCACTGGCTGGAGCCGGAGCCGGCGGCGATCGCCGGCCTGCCCGGGGTCTGGTGGGCGGACGCGGAGGGCGTGCGGCTGCGGGCGGCGGCGGCCGACGGCGTCACCGTCGCGGGGGCGGAGACCCCCGTCGACGGCGAGGTGCTGCTGCGCCCGGACACCGACCCGGCGGCGGACACCGCCGCGCTCGGCGAGGTGCTGCTGGTGCCGATCGAGCGCGAGGGCGAACCGGCCCTGCGGGTCTTCGACCCGAATTCGCCCGGGCGGGCGTCGTTCGCCGGGATCTCGGCCTACCCCTACGCGCCGGAGTGGGCCGTTCCGGCGGTCTTCACCCCCTTCGAGGACGGCGCCGGGCAGACGGTGCTCGTCCCGAACGCCGACGGCAAGGAGCGCCCGCTCGCAGTGACCGGGCAGATCGCGTTCACCGTCGCCGGCGAGCACCGCACCCTGACGGTCAGCCGCTCGGGCGACGGCCGGCTGAGCGGCGTGATCGCCGACGCGACCAGCGGCCGGGACACCTACCGCTTCCGGTTCGTCACCCTGCCCGCCCCGGACCGGGACGGCCGCACGGTGCTGGACCTCAACCGCGCCTACCTGCCGCCCTGCGCCTTCGCGGACCACTTCATCTGCCCCTTCCCGCCGCCCGGCAACCGGCTGGACTTCGCGGTGGAGGCGGGCGAGAAGCAGGTCCTCACCCGGTAGGGCCCGGGCCCGGGAACGTCGGCCGGGCCCGGAGGGGCGTTCCCGGGCCCGGTCACTCGGCGTAGTAGGCGTTCCAGAGCTCGCGTTCCACCGGCGTCGGGGGAAGCGGACAGAGCCGCTCGGGGTGCGCGCGCGGCGGCTCGTCCAGCCGGGGCGGGGCCGCCGTCGGCAGTACCTTCAGCTCCGGGTCCAGCACGGCGGGCACCCACTGGGCGCCGAGGAGCATCAGCCCCCGGTACAGGAAGCCGAGGACGCGCCGGCCCAGCCGTCCCAGCCGGCCGGGCCGGTGCGTCCCCGAGCGGGGCTCACGTCGCACGACGGCTCGCCCGCCCGCTACTCGGGGATGATGACCTCGCTGGCCGAACGCGCCCCGGCGGTGGAGCCGGACGGGTCGGCGGGGGCGAGGTAGCGCATCTCGGCGGGTGCCTGCTGGGTGAGCCAGGCGGTCATGTCCTTCAGCTCGGGGATGCCGGGGAACATGAAGCGGCGCTCGCGGTCCTCCAGGCCGATGCCCCGCAGGACGCCCTCGGAGCGCTGGATCCGGTCCATCAGTTCCCGGGCGGCGGCGCCGGCGGTGGTCCGCCCCTGCTCGTAGTCCTCGCAGAGCCGCACCATGTCGTCGAAGAGCAACTTGTAGCTGGGCTGGTCGGGCATCAGCAGGCCGGGGTACGGCAGGTCCTCCATCGCGCGGAATACCCGGTCGTCACGGGTCTCGCGGAAGCGGTCGATGAAGCGGTCGAAGCGGAGGTTGATCGGGACCTCGGCGGCGGCCCAGACCCGGTAGACGGCGTTCCACAGCTCGTAGTCGGAGAAGGCGATGAACGAGCAGTTGACCATGTCGTCGTTGCAGCGGATCAGCCCCTTCTGGAGGGTGTCCACGTAGGCGAACCGCTCGACGTCGAAGTCGTCCTCCTCCAGCGCCTCGAACAGCCGCCAGGCGAAGGCGTTGATGACCTCGGTGGTGTTGGTGAGGCCCCGGGAGAACAGCGGGTCGATGAAGCCCGCCGCATGCGACATCAGGCACCAGCGGTGGCCGACGGTCTGCTTCGAGCTGTACTGGAGCCGGCCGGTGGAGACCCACGGCCGGACGGTCTTCGCGTCCTTGAAGACCCGCTCCACCGCGGGGAACCGTGCGGCGTGGAAGCGGAACTCCTCCTCGGGCGTCATGCCCTCCTGGCGCGGGTAGAGCCGCTCGTCGAAGGTCAGACCGACGCTGACCAGCGGGTTCAGCGAGCGCGGCTCGTTGTTGAACGGGATGGACCAGAACCAGCCGCGCTCGAACATGTGGTGCATGGTGCCCTCGACCCAGGGGATCGGCGGCAGGTCCTCCGGCTCCATCCGGAGCACCTCGTCGGTCGGCCGGACCCCGATCATGTGGGTGAACAGGGACCGGGAGTGGTGCTTGAGCGCGTCCGGTGCCTCGCGCAGTCCGAGCTTGTCGGCCACCGGCGAGCGGAATCCGCTGCCGTCGACCAGGAAGCGGGCGGTGAACCGCTCGCCGGACGGGTCCACCACCGACACCTGGTTCTCGCCGAGCTCGAGGTCGCTGACCCGGAAGCCCTGGCGCACGTCGCAGCCGTACTTGATCGCGGTGTGGAACAGGAAGGCGTCGGTGTCCTGGCGGAACAGGTGGCCGGTCTGCAGCGCCTTCGACGGCGGGCTGAACTGGTTGACCTCGCGCGGATCGGGCTCGCGGCCCTCGTGGTGCAGCATGAAGCCGAAGTGCTTCTTCACCCCGGAGGTCGGGGCGATGTTGGACAGCCCGCCCTCGTAGGAGGTCAGGTACTCCAGCTCGGGCACGTCGTAGCGCTCCGCGAGCTGGCGGAAGCCCTTCAGGGTGTAGAGCGTGGTGGACTCCCCGACGGCGAACTTCGGGTGCACGCCGGCGTCGATGATCAGCACCCGGACGTCCCGGCGGGCCAGGACGGCGCCCAGGACGGTGCCGGCCATGCCGGCGCCCAGGATGATCACGTCGTAGTCGGGCCTGGCGGTGACTGCCTCGCTCATGTCAGCCTCCCACTCGTTCCTCGTTGTCGTGTCCGGCGGTCAGTTGCGCGACCACCTCGGCGGTGTCGAACGCGTTCCAGTCCTGGACGACCAGGCCGTCCTCGATGAGCCAGATGACGATCCCCGACACCTTGATCGAACGCCCGGTGGCGGCCACGCCCCGGTAGTCGCCGGTGTGCCGGGCGGTGGTGGTGTAGTGCGTGACGACGTACCGGCCGTCGCCGAGCACCAGGTCGAGGTCGACCCGGATGTCGGAGAAGGCGGCGTGCACCCCGGCCACGCTGCGTCGGGGCCCGGCCGGTCCGACCCGCCGGCCGTTGAGCACGAACCCGGGGGAGAAGACCTGCTCGGCGATCCCGGTGTCACCGCCGGCCCAGCCCTTGGTGAACCAGGACTCCACGAGCTCGCGGTGCGCCGCGGAGGCGCTCACGGCTTGGTCCCGGAGACGATCACGAAGGTGCCGAGCATCAGGAACCGGCCCTCGGCGTCCCGGCGGAGGATCTCCTCGCCCCACTCCCGGGCCTCCTCGGGGGTGGCCACCCCCTGGGCGGCGGCCGCGCCGGCGGCCTTGCCGATCCAGGTGAGCGAGTCGGCCGCCACCAGACTGGTCAGCACGACCGGCCGGGCGGTGACGGTGACGTCCCGGGCCCCGGCGCGGACCAGCAGGTCCCGCAGCTGCCGGGCGACCCAGGGGTTGGGGACGTGGTCGCCCCACCAGCCCATGATCCTTCGGGTCAGCTCGCGGTCGTCGAGGTCGGGCGCCCAGAGCCCGTGGTCGGGGTCGGTGATCAGCACCTGGCCGCCGGGCCGGACCACCCGCAGCATCTCGGCGACCGCCGCGGCCGGGTCGGGGACGTGCTCGATCACCCGCTCGGCCCGGGCGGCGTCGAAGCCGTCGTCGGGGAACGGCAGCGCGGTCGCGTCGCCGTGGTGGAACTCGACCGGTGCGTCGCCGGGTCCGGCCGGCACCGCCCGGTCGATCAGCTCCTTGCTGGAGTCGAGGCCGACCACCCGGCCGGCCGGACCGACCCGGGCGGCGATCGCCCGGACGTCGGCGCCCGTCCCGCAGCCGACGTCGAGCACGCGGTCACCGGGGGAGACCCGGAGCATGCCGTCGAGTTCGCTCTTGACCGCCGCCAGTTCGGCCGCCGCCCGGTCGAGGAAGCTGCGCGCGTCCTCGGCCCGGCGCCAGACCTCGGCGGGCCGCAGGGGTGCGGCGCTGCCGGTCCCGGCTCCCACAGTTGCGCCCATGAATCCGCCTATCGCTCGGGTGGACCAGATCGGAAGGCCATCGGCCCGCGCACGGCGGGACCCTGGTGGAGGGCGGTGGTCGCGGCCGACGGCCGGACGTCCGCCGGTGACGGGGCCGTTGTCGGAGCCGTCCGCCGGTGGAACCGTCCTGTGCGGGCGCGGCTTCGGCCCGATGGCGTCTCTACCGTACGAGCGGTGGGTAAAGCCCGGAGAAAACCGGTTCCGTGCCCCACCTGCTTGATCCGGTAGGGGAGTTGAAGATCGCGGGCTTCGCGTTGACAGCGTCCCGGGAGCGTGCCACTCTACTTAGGTAGCAAGCTATTCATGCCCTGTGGGCGGCCAGGACCGTGCCGACCAGGCCCGTCGTCGATTCGACCGCCGGCCGGGCTCTGCCCGAAGGGAGGTGGGCGGCGTGACGACCTCTGGACCGTCGGCAGGGGAGGGATCCCCGGAGCGGCCGCTGTCGATCCTGGTGATCAGTGACAGCCCGTTCAGCCGGATCGGCGTGGTCTCCGCGCTCGCGGGAGCCGAGGGCTTCGCGCCGCCCCGCCACAGCGCGACCGACCCCGGCGCGGTGGACCGCGCGGCCGCCGAGTGCCGCCCCGACGTGGTGGTGATCCTCGACGACGCCGATCCGGAGCCGGTGCTGGCCGCGCTGGCCGACGGCGCCCACGGGGCGCCGCGCGTCCTGCTGCTCCGCCTCGGCGGGGCCGGTGCGCACGACGACGTCCCGCCGGGCGTGCACGGCACCCTGGCCGGCCTCACCGATCCGGCGATGCTGGTCTCGGCGGTCCGCCTGGCCGGCTCCGGCTACCAGGTGGCCGGCGGCCGGCCCGGGAGCGGCGACCGCCCGCTGACCGGAGTGGGGGACCCGGCGCTGCGGGCCCAGCTGGCCAGACTGACCTGGCGCGAGATCGAGGTGGTCAGCCTGTTGCTGCGCGGCTGGTCCAACCAGGAGATCGCCGAGGCCCTGGCGCTGAGCGCCAGCACCGTGAAGAGCCACATCCGCAGCCTCCTCGGCAAGTTGGAGCTGCACAGCCGGATCGACGTGATCACCAGGGCGTACGCCGTCGGCCTCGTCCGGCCGGGCGTCGCGTGGCACCCGCACCGGGCGGGCGTCCCCTCCTGACCGCACACTCCACCAGAGGAGAGCACCCGCCATGTCCACCCCCACCCGCGTCCGGGTCACCGGGTTCCAGAGGTTCGGCAACAAGATGATGGAGGTCTTCCACGGGATCGGTCTGCCGGTCGGCCCGATGCAGCTGTTGAAGGTGAAGGGCCGCAAGTCCGGCCGCGAGTACACCAACCCGGTCGCGCCGGTGACGGTCGACGGCACGATGTACATCCTCCAGGCGTTCCCCGGGTCGGACTGGGTGAAGAACGTCCGGGCGGCCGGCGAGGGCGTGCTGGTGCGCGGCCGCAAGGCGCGACGGGTCGGGCTGGTGGAGGTGCCGCCGCACGAGCGCGGGCCGATCGCCCGGCAGTTCCCGACCCAGGTCCCGATGGGCGCGAGCATCTTCGTGAAGAACGGCGTGGTGCCGGACAAGCGGCCGGAGAGCTTCGAGCAGGCGGCCCAGGGGATCCCGCTGTTCCGGGTCGTCCCGCTCTGAACCCCCGCCCGCGGGCCCTTCCGGGGCGTGCGGCGAAGGGCCCGCACCGCGGCTGCGCGGTGCGGGCCCCTTTCGTGCTGTGTGTTGCGTGCTGAAGGCTGTGCGCTGCTCATTGCGTGCGGCGGGTCAGCGGCTCAGCAGCAGCATGCCGCCGGCGGCTGCCGCGAAACCGGCCACCGAGATCCAGGTGCGCCCCCGGTTGGCCCGGGCCCAGCGGGTCCGGACGGCCGCCCAGCCCTCCGGCAGCCGGCCCGGGTCCCAGCCGTCGATGGCGCGGTTGATCCGGACGTTGGTCAGCTCCGAGACCAGCGCGACCCCGACCAGTCCGGCCTCCGCCAGACCGAGGACCGCCTTCGCGCCGACACCGGGCGCCAGGACGACCAGCAGCAGCCCGCACCCCAGGCCGATCTTGTTCAGGGTGGGCATCAGCGGATCGAAGCGCGGGTCCAGCAGCCGGTGGACCTGGACATAGCGGTCGCCGGGCAGCCCGGCCAGCATCGGCACCACGGCGACCTCGACCGCGACCAGCACCCCGGCCAGTGTCCCGCTGATCAGCAGCAGGGCCGCGGCGAGCAGTTGGACGAACACCCCGGCCCCCTCAGTACTCGAAGTCCATCATCAGCCGGTACGTGCCCTTCCTGGCGAAGGTGCCGAAGAAGGCCCGCATGAACAGGTCGCGGGCGCCGCAGCTGACGGGCCCGCGCAGGGTGCCGAGCAGGCCGATCCGGTAGGCGCCGCGGACCATGGCGTCCACCCGGCGCCGCCGCAGCGCCTCGTAGCGGGCGAAGGCGGTGGCGATGTCACCGTCCGCGGCCAGCCGCTCGGCGAGCACCACACCGTCCTCGATGGCCTGGCCGGCGCCCTGGCTGAGGTTCAGCGTCATGGGGTGCGCCGCGTCCCCGACCAGGCAGACCCGGCCGTGGCTCCAGGCGGACTCCCGCTCGGGCGGGCGGTCGGCGATGTCGATGGGCAGGATCGCCTCCTCGGCGGTCGCCGCGAGGACGGCGGGAATCGGGTCGGGCCAGTCGGCGTAGGACTCGCGCATCACCGTCCGGCGGTCCTTGCGGAACATGTCGAAGGCGGCGCTGGCGCCGTCCGAGGTGATCGCGTCCCAGTAGACCTCCTCCTCGTTGAGCCGGCAGTAGAGGAAGCGCAGCCCGCCCCGGCCCCACAGGTTGAAGAACGTCCCGCTCGGGACGACGTCCTCGCCGGGCAGCCGGGCGATCGCCTGCCAGGCGGTGTAACCGGCGTAGCGCGGCGGCAGGTCGTGGCCGTGGCGCAGGGTGGAGCGGACCGCGGAGCGCATGCCGTCGGCGCCGATCAGGATGTCCGCACGCCGGGTGGAGCCGTCCGCGAACCGTACGGTGACGCCCTCGTCGTCCTGGGTGAAGCCGGAGCACTGCGCGCCCAGCTCGACGTCGTCGCCGACGTGTTCCAGCAGCAGGGCGTTGAGGTCGGAACGGCGCAGGGCGACGGCCGGCGCGCCGATCCGGCGGGACTCCGGGGCGATCGCCCAGCGGGCCAGGGTGCGGCCCCGGTCGGAGCGGAACTCGTGGAACTCGATCTCCGAGGACACCTTGGCGACGGCGTCGTCCAGACCGAGCCGGCGCAGCGCGATGAAGGCGTTGTGCCAGAGCATGAAGCCGCCGCCGGTCAGCAGCCGGCCGGGTTCGGTGCGGCGCTCGTGCACGGTGACGTCGATGCCGGCCCGGCGCAGGCCGATGGCGGTGGTCAGGCCGCCGATGCCGGCGCCGATCACGACGGCGCTGCGCACCGGGCGGAGGCCCGCAGCGCCCCGGGTGCGCGGTGTGCCCGCTGCGGGCGTCATGCGGACGGGGACGCGGCCGGCGCCGGACCGAGCGAGTCCAGCGTGGCGCGCACGTCGTAGATCCGGCGCTGGAAGGTGTCCGCCCAGTACGGGTACATGGCGGCGGACTGGGCGATGTGCGCGGGGTCGTCGGCCCAGGCGCGGAACAGTGCCTCCGACTCCCACTCGGCGAGCAGGCAGTAGCGGTCAGGGACGGCGGCGTCGCGCAGCAGTTCGTCCCGCAGGTGGCCGGGAGTGCCCTGGACCTTGGCGGTGACCTCCAGGTAGGCCCGTTCGAAGGCCTCGTGGTGGGCCGGGTCGATGGTCGCGGTGATCACGACGCGAACGGTCATCGCGGCGTCTCCTTCGCTGGCGGGGGCTGGGCGGGTGGCGGCTGGGTGGATGACGGCTGGGCAGGTAGCGGCTGGGCGGGCGGCGGCTGGGTGGATGACGGCTGGGCGGGCGGGAGCTGGGCGACGACCTCCAGGACGGACCGGGCGGCCGACTCCCGCAGCTGCTCCAGCGCGCTGGAGAGCGCCACCCGGTGGTCGCTCGCCTGGTAGGCCGCGAGGTCCTCGTGGGTCGCCCAGTCGGCGGTGACGGTGTAGTGGCGCGGCTCGCGCGGGTCGCGGAGCAGTGCCTGGCCGAGGGCCCCCGGCCGGCGGGAGCTGTGCTCGGCGGCCGCCAGCCAGGTCCGCTCGAACTCCCGCTCCCGGCCGGGGCGGACGACCATGGACAGGGTGGTGCGGATCACGGCTGCCTCCGTCCGGGCCCGGCGGCGGGGCGGGGCGGGCTCAGGCGTTCCATGTGTAGAACTCCTGGGCCATCGCGTCCCGGGGGCCGCGCCAGGTGCTCGGGTCGTAGGCGCCGATGAACGGCTTGAGCCGCTCGTTGACGTCCTGGAAGAGCGGGTGGGTGCGGGCGGACTCGACGCGCTCGGCCAAGCCGTCCTCCGCGCCGATGAGTTGGAAGTAGAGGTCGTGGAACCGGAACAGCCGGCGGTGCCGGACCCCGATCAGGTGGGGGAGTTCGGTGGCGTCCGACTCGGCCCAGATGTCGGAGACGCGTCCGGCGTCCCCGGGGGACATGCGCGCGACGATCAGTGTGTACTGCAACGGGCTCTCCTCACCTCGGGACCTGGTCGGACGACCGTTCCGGCTCATCCTGTCGGCGGGTGGTAAAGCGTCCGTCAGGGCACGGAAAACACCGTCGGCGCCGAGGGCGCGGGTTTTCCAATTTATTAGCATGCTCTCTACTTGTCTTGCGCTACCGTGGGTTCCCGGCCGTCGCCGCGTCCCCCGTCGGCGCCGGCCGTCCCCCGATCTCCCCTGATCCGCACCCGGCACCACCCTGACCGGAAGGACCGGCATGATCACTCGCAGATCGCTCCTCGGGGCGGGCGCCCTGGCCCTGCCACTGGCCGCCGCCCCCGCCCTGCCCGCCGTTGCCACCGCGGCCGAGACCCGGCGGCGACGCTGGTCCGGGCTCTCCGGCCGGCTGCACGGCACCCTCGTCCTGCCCGGGGACCCGGCGTACGGCACCGCCAAGCAGATCGGCCAGACCCGCTTCGACAGCGTCGAGCCGGCCGCCGTCGCCTACTGCGCCGACGAGGCCGACGTCGCCCTCTGCCTCCGCTACGCCCAGGACCGCGCCGTCCCGATCGCCGTCCGCTCCGGCGGGCACAGCGCCGCCGGGTACTCCACCGGGACCGGCCTGGTCGTCGACGTCTCCCGGCTGAACGGCATCGCCGTCGGCGCCGGTTCGGTCACCCTGGGGACCGGTGCCCAGCTGGTCGACGTGACCAACGGCCTCGCCCCGTACGGCCTCGCGGTCTCCGGCGGCTTCTGCCCCACGGTCGCCCTCGGCGGCTTCCTCCAGGGCGGCGGCATCGGCCTGCTCACCCGCCACGTCGGCGTCTCCAGCGACACCGTCACCGCCGCCCGGGTGGTGCTCGCCGACGGGCGGACCGTCACCGCCTCGGCCGACCGGCACGAGGACCTGTACTGGGCGATCCGCGGCGGCGGTGGCGGCAACTTCGGCGTCGTCACCTCCTACACCGTGGCGCCGACCACGCTCACCGCCCTCGCCGTCGGCACCCTGGCCTGGGGCCCGGAGCGGGCGGCGGCCGTCCTGGACGCCTGGGCGCACTGGCTGGTCGACGCCCCGCGCACGATCGGCGGGGCCGCCGTGGTCGTCCTCGGCGACGCCGCGCCGGGGCGGCCGCCCACCGTCTCGGTGCTGCTGAGCTCGGTCGGCACCGAGGCCGAACTCACCGCCCAGACCGACCGCCTGGTCGACCTGGTCGGGGCCGCGCCGATCGCCCGCAGCGGGTTCGGCGGCCCGTACCACGTGGTCATGAACGGCCTGTACGGCTGCGGGACGCTCACCCAGGAGCAGTGCCACCGGGCCGGGACCGGGCCCGCCGCGGCGCTGCCGAGGCCCGCGTACGCGGTCGAGCGCAGCCGGCTCTTCCCCGCTCCGCCGGCCCGCCGCATGTGGGAGGACGCGGTCGCGCTGCTCGACCGCGAACGGGTCCCCGGGCAGCAGCACCTGATCCAGGTCGGCGCGCTCGGCGGCGCCGCCAACGACCTGCCCCGCACGGCCACCGCGTACGTCCACCGGGACGCGCTGTTCAGCACCAGCTTCCTGGGTGTGATCGCCGCCGGGCCCGCGGACGAGGCCGCCACCGGGGCGGCCCGGCGCTGGACCGACGCCGGGTTCGCGGTGCTCGACCCGCACTCCAACGGCGAGACCTACCAGAACTTCGTCGACCCGGAGCTGCGGGACTGGGCGGCCTCCTACTACGCGGAGAACTATCCGCGGCTGGTGGCGGCGAAGCACCGGTACGACCCGTACCGGCTGTTCCGCTTCCCGCAGGCGATCGGGGGGCGCGGCTGACCCGAGCGGGGCCGGCGGCGCGCTGCCGACCCCGCTCCCGCCCGCACGACCGCGCCGGCGGAGCCCGAGAGGCTCCGCCGGCGCGGTCGTCGTACCGTCCGCCGGTCAGGCGGCGCGGCGGCGGGCCCGCTCCTCGACCCGGCCGCGGACCAGCTCCAGCTGGAAGGTGGAGTTGGCGCTGATCCGGGCGGTCATGGCCGGGGTGTCCAGCGGTGCGTCGGGCTTCATCGCGAACTCCTGCCGCCAGCGCAGCTCCACGCCGCCGGGCACCTCGCGGTACGTCCACAGGAGCGTCATGAACGCGAACGGGCCGGTCTCCACCCGGCGGGCGCGCACCGTCCCGGTCGCGGCGTCGACGGTCCGTGCCGAGACCCAGCTCCAGACCGCGCCGTTCTCGTCGGGGTGCATGGTGAGCCGGAAGGTCACCGTGTCGCCCGATTGCTCCAGGATCTCGGCGCTCGCGTACTCGCTGAACAGCTCCGGCCAGGCCGGCACGTCGTTGGTCTGCTCCCAGACCTCCCGGTAGGGGGCGTCGATGACGATCGCCTGCTCGGTGACGCCGGACTCCAGCCGGCCGGCGGTGACGAGCCGGCGGTAGCACCCGAGCAGCAGGTCGTACACCGTGTCCGACGGCAGTTCGTCGCTCTCCGGATCGAGGCCGAAGCGGCGCTCCAGCTCGGACAGCACGCCGAGGCGGCCCAGGGAGTCCACCGTGAGGTCGTCGAAGGTGACGGACGGTTCCAGCAACTGCTCGGTGTCGATCTTCACGCCGGTGGCCCGGCCGATCAGATCGGCCAGTTCGGCCAGGGTGATCGCGGTCGTACTCATGGTGGACACTCCTCCGATTCTCGGTTCGGGTGGTGCGGCGGCCGGTCCCGGCCCTCACAGGGCGCGGATCACCGCGGCCGCGTTGAAGCCCTCGAAGCCCCGGGCCAGGACCAGCACGGTCCGCAGTCGGGCCGACCTCGTCTCCCGCACCAGGTCGACCTCGCAGCCGGGCGCGAGCGCGCCCACGCCCGGGGTGCCGGGCACCAGTTGGTCGCGCAGCGCCAGCAGGGCGATCGCCACGTCGAGCGGCGCCCCGCCGGCGTGCAGCCGCCCGGTCAGCCGCTTGGGTACCGTCACCGGCACCCCGTACGGGCCGAACACCGCGGCCAGTGCCTCGGCCTCGGCGCGGTCGGCGGCGGGCACGCCCAGGCCGTCCGCCAGGACCAGGTCGACCGCCTCCGGCCCGACCCCGGCGTCGGCCAGCGCGAGCGTGATCGCCCGGCGCAGCCCGGGCTCCCGGCCGGATCCCGGCCGCGGGTCGAAGGTGGCGGCGTGGCCCGCGAGTTCGCCGTAGCCGGGACCGTCGCCGCGGGAGCGCCAGGACCGTTCGCCCTCCAGGACGAACATCGCCCCGCCCTCGCCGGCCGCATAGCCGTCGGCCTCGGCGGAGAACGGCAGGTAGGCGCGGTCCGGCGCGTCGCGGGTGGTGAGCAGCCCGGCGGTGGCGTGGCAGGCCAGCGCGTACGGGCTGAGCGGCGCGTCGGTGCCGCCGCAGACCGCCGCCCGGGCGTCGGAGCGCAGCGAACGCCGGGACTGGGCGAGGGCGTCGAGGCCGCCGGCCTGCTCCCCGATCAGGACCCCGCAGGCGCCCTTCATCCCGTGCCGGATGGAGATCTGACCGGTGGTCGCCGCGTAGAACCAGGCGATCGACTGGTAGGGGCCGACGAAGCGGGGGCCGTCCGCCCACAGCTTCTGGATCTCCCGCTGCCCGAACTCGTTGCCGCCCGAGGAGGCCGCGGTGACCACCGACAGGTCGTACGGGTCGAGTTCGCCCGGGTCGATGCCGGCGTCCTCCAGCGCCCGCTCGGTGGCGACCAGGCCGAACTGGGTCCACCGGTCGGTCTGCACCAGCAGCCGGCCCTCCACCAGCTCCGGCACCACGAGGTCGCGGACCTCGCCGGCCAGCCGGACCGGGTAGCCGGCCGCGTCGAAGGCGGAGACCTCGCGGATCCCGCTCACGCCGTTCAGGGTCGCGTCCCAGAACTGCTTGGTGGTGGCGCCGTTGGGGGCGATCACGGAGAGCCCGGTGAAGACGGCGCGCCCGCCGTCCGCCGTCGCGCCCGGCCCGGTCGTGCCGAGGGGCCCGCTCATGCCGCCCGCCCGAACCGCCGGTGGGGCAGGAAGTCCGGCCTGGTCAGCAGCATCGCCGACTGGAAGCCGCCGAAGCCGCTGCCGACGCTCAGCACTACGTCGGTGCGGTGCTCACGGGCGGTGACCGGCACGTAGTCCAGGTCGAGCGCCGGATCCACGCTCCGCAGGTTGGCGGTCGGCGGCACGACGTCGTGCTCGATCGCCAGGGCGCAGGCCGCCACCTCCAGGGCGCCGATCGCCCCCAGCGAGTGGCCGATCATCGACTTGATCGAGCTGACCGGCACCCCGTACGCGGCCCGGCCCAGGGCGTCCTTGAAGGCGGCGGTCTCGTGCCGGTCGTTCTGCTTGGTGCCGGAACCGTGCGCGTTGATGTAGTCGACGGCCCCGGGGGCGACCCCGGCGCGGCCGAGCGCCAGCCGGATGGCCTCGGCCATGTCGAGCCCGTCCGGCTTGAGTCCGGTCATGTGGAAGGCATTGCTGCGCTGGGCGAAGCCGACGATCTCGGCGTACCGGTGCGCGCGGCGCCGGGCGGCGTGCTCGCGGCTCTCCAGGACCAGGACGGCGGCGCCCTCGCCGAGCACGAAGCCGTCGCGGTCGCGGTCGAACGGGCGGGAGGCGTGCGCGGCGTCCCCGTTGTTGCGCGAGGTGGCGCCGATCGCGTCGAAGCAGGCCACCGAGATGGGGGAGATCGGCGCGTCGGTGGCGCCGGCCACCACCACGTCGGCCGCGCCCTCGGAGATCAGCTGGACGCCGTGCGCCACCGCGTCCAGCCCCGAGGTGCAGCCGGTGGAGACCACCGTCGCGGGCGCCTCGGCGCCGGCCGCCCAGGCCACCTCCACCGCCAGGGTGCTGGGGACCAGTGCCCGGTAGAGGTGCCGGCCGGCCAGCGCCGGGTCCACCTCCCAGCGGGCGCCGTGCTCGCTCACCACGACGTACTCGTCCTCCAGCCGGGTGGTGCAGCCGACCGCGCTGCCGATCGAGACGCCCACCCGCTCGGGGGCCGTGCGGCCCGGCTCCAGGCCGGCGTCGGCCAGTGCCTCGCGGGCGGCGACCACGGCGAACTGGGCGCTGCGGTCCATCCGTTCGACCTCCTCGGCGGTCAGCCCGCAGGCGGCGGCGTCGAAGTCGACCTCGGCCGCGATCCGGGACCGGAAGCCGGTGGCGTCGAAGAGGCTGATGCCCCTGGTCGCGGTGCGCCCGGAGGCGAGCAGGTCCCAGTAGGCCCGCCGGCCGATCCCGCCGGGGGCGACCACGCCGATCCCGGTGACGACCGCGCCCCACTCGCTCATCGGGTCTCCCCGTTCGGGGCGTCGGGGAACGGCTGGGGTTCGGTGTCCACGTGCCCGAGGTCCGGGCGGGGCGCCAACGGGCCCAGGTGGTAGACGAGTTCGGCGGTCCCGTCGCCGGTGTTGGTCAGCCGGTGGCGGACCCCGACCGGGATCAGGAGGCCCTCCCGGGCGGCGAGTTCGAGCGGTTCGCCGTTGAGCGCGACGGTGATCCGGCCGGTGATCAGGTAGACGAACTCCTCGGAGTACGGGTGGTAGTGCTCATTGACGAACTCGCCCGGGGCGAGCGTGGCCAGGCCGGTGAACCCGCTGGTGGCACCGGTGTTGGCCGGGCCGAGCAGGGTCCGCAGCAGGCCGCCGCGCCGGCGGTTGACGGGGGCCTCGTCGGCCGCCACCCGGAGGGTCGCGGCGTCCAGGCCGGTGGTCTTCTCGGTCATGAAGGTTCGACTCCTCGATGGAGGGGCGGGAAAGCGGGCGGAGCGCAGTGGGGCGGGCGGGCGCGGAGCGGAAGGTGGCCGACCGGGCCGACCGGGCCGTCCCCCGAAGTCTGCGCGGCCGCGGAAAAGCTCCGATTAGTCGTCCGCAAAGCGCCGTCCGGCCGTCGGCGGCCCCGTTTGTCCCGGCTTTACCAGCGGCTTTACCGAGGCCGTCGACGCTTGGTCCACCCGAACCGAAAGGCGGAGGACATGACCGCGACACGAGGACGCGTCGTCGAACTCGGCGGCGTCAAACCCATTACCTGGGGCGGTGAGACGGGACGCTGGCTGCTGCGGGGAGAGGACACCGGCGGGCTCTACTCCTTCTTCGAGGTGACCACCCCGCCCGGCGGCGGTCCGCCGCTGCACATCCACGAGGACGTCGACGAGGCGTTCTACGTGGTCGAGGGCGAGTACGAGATCCGGCTCGACGGCGAGCTGCACAAGGCCGGTCCCGGCTCCCTGGTGTACGGGCCGCGCGGCATCGGCCACGCCTTCGTCAACACCTGGGACCGGCCGAGCCGGATGCTCTGCGTCGCCACGCCGGGCGGCGTCGAGGAGTGGTTCGAGGAACTGGGGCAGCTGCTGGAGGAACAGCGGCCGCCGGACTGGGACCGGATGCAGGCGCTGGCCTCCCGGCACCGGATCGTCGGCTTCCGGCCCCGGGGGGGTCCGCCCGGCGGCGGCCGGCCCGGGGGAGCGCCGGGCAGTGCGCCCGGTGGGCCTGGTGGGCCTGGTGGGGCTGGTGGGCTTGGTGGTGCGCCTGGCGGGCCCGGTGGGGCCGCCGGCCTGCTCGGGCCGGGGTGACGCGATGGCCCAGGACTCTGCGACGGTCCTCGCGGAGACGGTCGCGGGCGCCGCGCTGGTGCTGGTCGCCGGCGCGGTGCTGATCCCGGTGCTGCGCCGGTTGCGCCAGCCGCCGGTGATCGCCGAGATCCTCGCCGGCATCGTGCTCGGCCCCAGCCTGCTCGGCCTCCTCCCCGGAGACCTGCCCGCCACCCTCTTCCCCCCGGCGGTGCGCACCAATCTGTCGGCCATCGCCCAGGTGGGCATCCTGTTCTTCATGTTCCTGATCGGCTGGGAGGCCGACCTCGGGCAGATGCGGGCCCGCCGCAAGGCGGTCCTCGGCATCTCGCTGTCCGCCATGGTGCTGCCCTTCGGCCTCGGTGCGGCGCTCGCGTGGTGGCTCTGGGACGGCCACCGCACGGTCGCCGGCCACGAGGTGGCCCGCCCGGCGTTCGTGCTCTTCATCGGTACCGCGATGGCGATCACCGCCTTCCCGGTACTGGCCCGGATCATCCAGGACCACCGGCTCCAGATGACCCCGGTGGGCATCCTCGCACTGGCCAGCGCGGCGGTCGGGGACGCGCTCGCCTGGTGCATGCTCGCGGTGGTCTCGCTGGTCGCGGCCGGTGGCGGCTCCGGGCACCTGACCACCATCCTGGTCGGGTCCGCGCTGTACGGCGCCGTCCTGGTCGGCGCGGTCCGCCCGCTGCTGGCCCGGCTGGTGACCCGGATGACCAAGGACGGCGTGGTGTCGGCCCGGCTGCTGCCGGTGGTCGCCGCCGGTGTCTTCGCGGCCGGTTGGACCACGCACCGGATCGGACTCGACGCCATCTTCGGCGCGTTCACCTTCGGCCTGGTGATGCCGCGCGGCACGCTGCGCTCGCTCAAGGCCGCCGTGGGCGTACCGCTGGAGCACTGCACGACCCTGCTGCTGCCGATCTTCTTCATCGCCACCGGCCTGTCGGTGGACGTCACCGGGCTCGGCTCGGCGGGTCTGCTGGAGCTGGCCGCGGTGATCGCGGTCGCCTGCCTCGGCAAGTTCGGCGGGACGCTCGGTCCGGCCCGACTGTCGGGCCTCTCCTGGCGGGACTCCTCGGTGCTCGGTGTGCTGATGAACACCCGCGGGCTGACCGAGCTGATCATCCTCAACGCGGGCGTGCGGATGGGCGTCCTGGACACCCGGATGTTCACCATGATGGTGCTGATGGCGCTGGTCACCACCGCGATGGCGGGGCCACTGGTGCCGCGCCGGGCCTATGCCCGGGACGACACGGCGGACGCCGTGGACGCCGTGGACGGCGCGCGTGGTGCGGACCCGTCGGGTCGAGCCCCGGCCGCCGTCCTGGAGAAGACCCCATGATCCGGCCGGCGCGCCGCGCCGCCCCCGCCGCGGCGCGCCGGCCCCACGGAACGGACGGAGACACCGACATGCCCTACCCCTACCAGCGGGCGCTGGTCACCGGTGCGTCCAGCGGCATCGGCGCGGCCTTCGCGGAGGAACTGGCCCGCCGCGGCGCCGCCGTCGTCCTGGTGGCGCGCCGCGAGGAGCGGCTGAAGGAACTGGCGGCACGGCTCGGCGAGCGGTACGGCGTCGGCACCGAGGTGCTGGCCGCGGACCTCGGCCGGGAGGAGGACCTGGCCGCGGTGGTGCGCCGGGCCGGCGACCCGGAGCGGCCGGTGGACCTCCTGGTCAACTGCGCCGGATACGGCTCGGCCGGCCTGTTCGCGGATCTGTCGGTCGAGCGCGAGGCACACCAGATCCGGGTCAACCTGGTCGCCCCCGTGCTGCTGAGCCATGCGGTGCTGGGCCCGATGGGACGGCTCGGACGGGGCGGGATAGTGAACGTCTCGTCGATCGTCTCGGTGCTGCCGATGCCCCGCTCGGCCGTGTACGGGGCGAGCAAGGCGTTCCTGGGGGCGTTCGGCGAGAGCCTCTTCCTGGAGACCGCGGCGAGCGGGGTGCACGTGACCACCGTGCGGACCGGGCTGGTGCGCACCGAGTTCCACGAGGCGGCCGGGGTGGACCCGGCCGGGCTGCCGAAACTGGGCTGGCTGGTACCGCAACGGATCGCGGCGGACGCGCTGGACGCGGTGGCGAAGGGTCGGCCCTTCGTCACGCCGGGCGCGGGGTACAAGCCCCAGCCGTACCTGCTGAGTGTGATGCCGCGCCGGTTGCTGCGGGCGATGGTCCGGCGGATGTACCGGGTGTGACGGTCTGTCTGCCTGTCTGCCTGTCTGCCTGTCTGTCTGTTGGACAGACGGGCGGACGGGCGGCTGAGGGGCGGACGGCCGGGGCCCGCGCGGGCGGGCCCCGGCCGTCCGTCGGAGGTTCGAGTGCTGTGACCGGGATGGTTCACCGTGGCCGGGAGACGGCTCACGGACGAGCGCGGTCCGCGGGGCAACTGGTATGAATGGTGCATGCAGGAAGAGACCGCGCAGTCCGCGATCGACACGTTCATCTCGGCGTTCAACGCCTCGGACGACAGCTATGTGACCGCGCTGCTCTCCCAGGCCCTGACCTCGGACGTGGTCTTCTGGGGACCGTTGGGCCGCACCGAGGGGATCGAGGCGGTCGAGCGGTTCGTGCTGGACATCCGGCGCCACCCCGCGGGGACCGGCACGATGGTGCGCTGTTCGGCGGTGGACATGCCGGACGAGTGGGCCCGGTACCAGTGGATCTTCACGACGCCGGATGGCGGCCCCCGCCTGTCGGGAACGGACGTCGTCCATCTGCGGCGGAACCTCATCGACCAGGTCATCGTCTTCGCGGGGGAGATCGAGCAGTCCGCCTCCTGAGTGGTCGGAGCACTAGGGTCGGACGGCGGCGGTGGGGCACGCGGGCGCGAGCCCGGTGTCCGCCGCCGCCTCGGCGTCCGCACGGGTGACCAGCCCGGCCTCGTGCGCGAAGATGATCACGCAGAGGCGGTTGCGCAGCCCGAGCTTCTGCATCAGTCGCCGGATGTGGGTGCGGACCGTGTTGGCGCTCAGCCACAGCGCGGCGGCGATCTCGGAGTTGCTCAGGCCCCCGCCGACCAGGGCGAGCACCTCCAGCTCGCGTCGGCTCAGACCGTCCAGCGCGGCCTGCGAACCGTGGCCGGTCACCCAGTGCACCGCCAGTCCGGCGCCCGGCAGCCGGTCGCCCTCGAAGAGCCCCGCCGGGAACACGGTGCAGCCGCCGGCCACCAGGGCCGCGCAGTCGGCGAGTTCACGATCGGGCGCCGAGCTCAGGACGATCCCGGTGACGCCGAGCCAGATCGCCCCGGTCAGCTCCTCGAAGGGCTCGTCCACCACCAGCAGGAGCGGCGGCGGGGCGCCCGCGCTGCCCGACACGATGCGGCGGATCAGCCCGATGCCGGGTTGATCCGCCGCCACGACCACCAACTCCGCGTGTTCGAAGTCCAGTTCGTCCTGGGAGATCAGGGTCAGCCCGTCGACGGCCGAGACCCGTTCTGCCAGTGCGTCGCGTTTGTGCGCGTCCGCCCCCACGACCGCCACCGCCACCATCCGGTCAGACCCCTTTCGGTTCGGGAACGCGGAGCCTCGCGGCGGAAGCCGTCGGGGGGCGGCGGGCAGGAGCCGGCCGGACCCCGTCGGAGTACGTGTTCAGTTCCGGGCGAGTGTAGGCGAAGGGCCGTCAAGGCGCGATCAGTTGGGCGCAGATCCGATCGATGCACCGCGGCCGCGCAGTCCGGCCTTCTCCAGCCGGGGGAGCACCTCGGCGGCGAAGTACTCCAGCTCGCCGAGGTAGTCGACGAAGGAGAGCGCGAGCCCGGTGACGCCGGCCCCGGCGAACCGGGCGATCGTCGCGACGATCTCGTCGGGCGTGCCCACCAGCGGGTGGCCGCCGTGGCCGGCGGCGAAGCGGGGCCGGAAGGCGGCGATCTGCTCCGGGCCGAACGACTGCGGATTGATGCCCTGCCCGGCCATCACGGTGTCCACCCCGGCCCAGTCGGCATGGGTGTCGGCGTAGTACGCGAGGAACTCCTCGGCCTCGCGGCGGGTGGGCCGGCAGACCACGAACGCGTTCGACAGCACGCCGACCGGACGGCCGCGGTGGGCCGTCGAGGCCCGCCGGGCTTCGGTGACCAGGCCGGAGCCGCGGTCCGGGTCGAAGGTGGCGGTGAGCAGGAAGTCGGCGTTCCGGGCGGCGAATTCACGCCCGGCGGGCGAGACGGCGGCGTTGATCACCGGAAGCGGGCCGGCGGCCGGGCGCGGGCTGCCGTGCAGCCCGCGCAGCCCGGGGAAGAACTCGCCGTCGTGGTCGAAGGGTTGTTCGCTGCTCCAGAGGGTCCGGACGATGTCCCACCACTCCTGGGCGTGCGCGTAGCGCTGGGCCGGGCTGCCGGGCAGGTCCAGCCCGAAGGCCGCGTACTCGGCCTCGTACCAGCCGGCCACGATGTTCAGTCCGGCCCGGCCGCCGCCGATCCGGTCGAGGGTGGCGAGCTGCTTGGCCGCCACCACCGGGTGCAGCAGGGCGCTGTGCACGGTCGCGAAGACGGAGATCCGTTCGGTGGCGGCGAGCAGCCCGCCCGCCCAGGTGATGGTCTCCAGAACGCTGTCGTGGAAGGTCGTCCCGGGCCAGCCGATCCAGCGGCCGACCGGGAGCAGGAAGTCGATCCCGGCCCGGTCCGCGAGCCGGGCCAGCGCCAGGTTGTCCTCCCAACTGCCCGACCAGCGCTCGTCGATCGTGGTGATCGCGAGCCCGGAGGAGGCGTTGGCGGCGAACAGGCCCAGCTTGAAGCCGCCGGTGTCCGCGGTGATCCCGTGTCCCATGGTCCCTCCCGTGCTTCGGCCGCCCGCCGGGCGGCGGTCCGGTCGCCGGCGGGGGCGGGCGGGCGGCGGGCCGACGACTGTCGGGAGCCGCGCGTCCGCCCCGTGCCGGGGCCGGGTGCTGTGGTCGTTCGAACATTTCCACAGCGGGGTTAAGCCGGGATCAAAGCAGGCGGGGCGGACGCGCGAAGGGGTGTACGGGCGGCGGGACTGCCGTCAGTGGCCGGAGTTGGTCCAGGTGTCCTGGGCCTTGTACATCGGCTTCCAGACCGAGTTCATGACCAGTCGCAGGGGTGCCGGCATGATCGAGGAGATCTTCGCGACGGTCTCCGGGGTCGCCTCGTCGAGCACCCAGGGGAAGAACTCGGCCGCCCCCTTGAAGCCGAGGCTGTTGCGCTGGTCCAGCACGAAGGCCTTCCACTCCTTCTCGGTCAGGGCCTCCTGGACGTAGGGCAGGCCGTCCCGCTCCTCGTGGAGCAGGTGCGCGTCGAGCGCCGAGCCGAGCGCGGCGACGGCCTCGCCGAGCTGCTCGGGCCGGGTGGCGTGGTCGGCCATGGCCCGCTCGACCTCGTCGAGCAGGGGGTCGATCAGGGTGTGCTCCTGCTCCAGCTCGCGCAGGGTCGACAGCTGCTCGGGGCTGCCGGACAGGCCCTTGGCCATCCGCGGCCAGAGGTCGCGGTCCTCGCCCTCGTGGTGGACGGCCAGCTGGGTCTTGAGGATGTTCCAACCGGTCCGGACGCGCTTGCGGGCGACCGGGTCGTCGAGGTCCTTGCGGGCGGCGGCGCCCTCCAGTCGGCGGATGTCGCGTCGGAAGGCCTCGTGACTGACCAGCATGACGGTCAGGTCGACGTAGTTCTTCGCCATGGGCGGGTTCTCCCTTCGGTGGCCGCGAGGCGCGTTTCCGTGGGAATCATTAGCTACCTCACGAAGTATCTGGGCGGGGAAGGCCCCCTGTCAAACCCGTTCGGGACGGGGGTGGCCGTGTCGTTCCGGTACTGACCGGGCGGGCCGGTCTGTCGGTCTGCCGGTCGGTCGGTGGCCGGTCGGTCGGTGGCCGTGGTGGGGCCGGGCGCGGGGGAGCGGCGCGCCCGGCCGTCGTGCGGACGTCCGATCAGGCCGGGCGGCGGCCCACCACGGCGGTGGCATGGGCCGGCAGGTCGAAGACGGACTCGACCTCCAGGCCCGCCTCCCGCATCCACCCGGCGCACTCGGACGGCGTGTACTCGTTGCCGGCGGGGGACTGCAGCATCATGGTCAGGCTGAGCAGCAGGGTGTCGATCTCGCTGCGGGCGTCGTCGATCATCGGGTCGTAGACGATCACCGCACCGCCCGGGCCGACCCCGGCGGCGGCCTGGGCGATCAGGCCGCGCCGCACGTCCACCGGGCAGTCGTGCAGCACGTTGCCGAACACCACCACCTCGGCGGTGGGCAGCCGGTCGACGTAGAAGTCGCCGCCGTGGAAGGCGATCCGGTCCGCCACCCCGTGCTCGTCGGCCAGCTCGTCCAGGAAGGGCTTCATCACCTGGCGGTCGAAGACGCCCCCGGACAGGTGCGGGTGCTCCGTCAGCAGTCGCGCCGCGAGGTTGCCCCGGGCGCCGCCGACGTCCACGAAGGACTTGTGCCGCCCCCAGTCGAAGCGTCGGGCCAGCTCCGGTCCGATCGCCCCGTTGAGGCTGTCCATCGCCGACAGGAACTGGCGCAGCCGCTCCTTGTCCCGGTAGATCTGGGCGAACGGCACCTCGGCGCCCTCCTGCCGGTGTGCCAGTCCGGTCCGCAGCAGGTCCGACAGGCTGTCCCACCCGGTCCCCATGAAGGCCGAGGTCATGGTCAGGAAGCCGCCGACGTAGCCCGGCGCGCCGGGCACCAGGTTGCGCCCGGCCGCCGGCCCGTTGCGGTACACGCCGTCGGTGCGCTCCAGCAGGCCCAGCGCGGTGAGCGCGTCCAGGAAGTCCGCCGCGGCCCGCGGGTGCAGCCCGAGCCGCTCGGCCAACTCCTCGACCGTGCCGGGCCGTTCGCCGAGCGCCTCGAACAGGCCGAGGTCCAGCGCGGTCATCATCAGCTTGCTGCGGACGAACGACCAGCCGACCAGCATCACGTCGAACGCGTCGTCCAGCGCCACCCGGTCCGTGCCGGGGTTCTCCGTCGTACCCATCACGATCTCCTTCGCTCGTGGATCACGCGGTCCACAGTCCGATTCCTTCGAGAGCCGTCCGGTCGGAGTCCAGCACCAGCTGGTGGACCAGGCGGAGGTCGTCACCCGGCTCGATGCCGAGCTCCTCGATCAGGCACTTGCGGGTGCCTCGGTACACCTGGAGCGCGTCCCCGCTGCGCCCGGAGAGGAACAGGGCGATCATCAGCATGGCCTGGAGGCGCTCGTTGAACGGGTAGCGGGTGACCAACTCGCGCAGCTCCGCGATGAGTTCGCCACGGATCCGGCCGAGTCGGAGCTCCAGGGAGATCCGGCTCTCCTGGACGGCCAGCCAGGATTCCTCCAGGCGGGAGGCCGCGCTCTGGAGCAGCAGGCCCTCCCGGAGGTCCACCAGCGGCGCGCTGTTCCACAGGCCGGTGGCCGCCCGGTAGTGCTGGAGCGCCACTTCCGGGTCGTCCAGTTCGTGGGCCGCCCGGGCGAGTGCCCAATGGCGGTCGAACTGGACCACGTCGATCGACTCCCGGTCCACCAGAAGGTAGTAGCCGGGCGCTTCGCTGACCAGAGAAACGCGATGGCGGGTGCTGCCGCCGTGCAAGGTCTTGCGCAATTGTGAGATGTACACGCGGAGGGCCTGCAATGCGGTCCGCGGCGGTCCCTGCGGCCAGAGTTCGTCGATCAGTGAATCGACCGGGAGAACCTTGTTGTGATGCACCAGGAGTGCTGCGAGTAACACCCGCAATTTGTGGGCCTGCGGCGTAAGAATACGCCCGTCGCCGTAGACCTGTAACTGTCCGAGCAGTCTGAATTTCATGCCGTGAGTCGTCCCCCGTTTCGATGTCAGCGGTGCGAGCGGAGCTTCCTCATGGCGCCGCCGAAGAAGACCAGTGGTGCGCCGTCGCGGTGCAGCAGGCCGATGTCCGCGACCCGGCCGATGACGATCGCGTGGTCGCCGGCCTCCACCTCGCGCACGACCTCGCAGGTCAGATAGGCCAGCGCGGCGGTGAGCACGGGACTGCGGCCCAGCCCCGGCAGCGAGTTCACCTTGAGGAAGCGGTCGCTCCCGGAGGCGAAGAGCGTCGAGATGTCCGCCTGTTGTTCGGACAGGATGTTCACCGTGAACGCCGATCCGACGTCCAGTGCGGCGAGGAAGGAGGATCTGCTGTGCACGCAGAAGAGCACGAGCGGCGGGTCCAGCGAAAGCGATGTGAACGAGTTGACGGTCATTCCGTACAGTTCGCCGCCGACGTTCGTGGTGACCACGGCGACTCCGGTGGCGAACCGGCCGAATATCGCTCTGAGTTCGCGCTGATCGATGTCACCCGAAACCTGGTCGGGTCTGACTGGTGCTTGTTTGTCCATGATTGTTCTCCTCGGTTGATGCCGAGAGATCATGGCGGGGACGTTCAGGCCGGCGGCGCACCGGTGCACCGGGTCGACGGTGCGCGCGACAGGAGTGTTCCCCCGTTTCGGCGACGCACGTGCGGACGGTGCTGCGGTGGTCACTCTGCGGACGCCCGGTGTCCCCCCACAACCGCGTCGTTGCGCAGAACCTATCGCGCGTCCCGAAGTCGGGATATCGACCCTCGGGATGAATCCGGGCTAGTCGTGGAGCGCGCAGTTCCGTTCGAGTACGGGTATTTCGGGGGGATCCACCCGGTTCGGGAGCGGCGAAAGGCCGACTCTGCCATGGACACGTTATGCCATGGCCATGGAATGGAAATGCGATTCCGACCGGGCGGCGGCGGGGGCGGGCCCCGGGTCCGCTCGGGCAGGGGCGCGCCCGGGTCCGTCCGGGTCCCGGGCCTGTTGGGCGGTGGCCGGCGTCAGAGCATGGCGGTGCCGCCGTCGACCAGCAGGTAGCCGCCGGTCAGGTAGGACGCCTCCTCGGAGGCGAGGAAGGCCACCGTGTGCGCGACGTCCTCCGGGGTGCCGTTGCGCCGCACCGCCGTGCGCGCCGCGTTGGCCGCGCGCACCGGCTCCGGGATGTGGGTGGCGAGCTCGCTGAGGATCAGACCGGGCGCCACCAGGTTGACCCGGACTCCCGCCGGTCCCACCTCACGGGCCAGCGTCCGTACGGCGGCGTCGAGGGCCGACTTCGCCATCGAGAGCGTCCCGAACCCCTCCGGGGAGCGCCGGGAGAGCGACGCGCCGACCGCCACCACCGTGCCCCGGCCGCGTTCGACCATGCCCGGGACGACCAGCCGCACCGGGTGGAGGAAGGCCCGCAGCTGGGCGTCGACCACCGCCAGGGCGTCCTCCGGGGCGGTCCGCAGCAGCGGTGACGGCCGGCCGGCCCGGGCGCCGACGCCGATCGCGTTGGCCACCAGGATGTCCACCGGCCCGAGTTCCTGCTCGGCCCGGGCCACCAGATCGGCGGCCCGGGCGGCGTCGGTGACGTCCGCCTGCAGGGCGAGCGCACGCCCGCCGGCCGCCTCGATGGCGGCGACGAGGGTCTCGGCGGCGTCCTTGTCGGTGTGGTAGTTGACGGCGACGGCGGCGCCGCGCTCGGCGAGCAGTCGCGCGGTGGCGGCGCCGATGCCGCGGCTCGCGCCGGTGACCAGGGCGGTCCGACCGCTGAGCGCGGCGGCGCGGGCACCCGCACCCGTGGGGGTGCCGGTGCCCGCGCCGTTGGTGCCGCTCTCGTTGGTGCCGCTCTCGTTGGTGCTGCCGGTGCTGCCGGTGCTGTCGTGCCGTGGGCTCGGGCTGGGGTTCGGGTTCATGGGAGGTCCTTTCGTCCCCGCCCGAACCGCTCGGCGCGGGCAGGGTCCGTCAGTGGGCGGCGCCCGCCTGCAGGCCCCGCCGCAGCGGCAGCCGGAAGACGAGCAGGAAGACCAGCGCGTACACCGCGATCTCGTAGAAGAGGCTGCGGTCCATCGAGTGGGAGAAGTGCTTGCGGGTCGTTTCCTTCATGGTGTCGGCGACCAGTGCGGACACCGCCGGGTCACCGACCTGGGCAGCCTGGCCGATCAGCGCGGTGCAACTGGGCTGGATCTTGCCCGGGTCGTCGGCGCCCGACTGGTCCTTGAAGCAGGTGATCAGCCCGTCCTCCAGCGCCTGGGCGGTCTGCGGTGAGACCGACGTGGTGCGCAACCGGTCGCCGAAGGAGGGGAGTTCGGCCCGGGCGGCGGCCGTCGCGTTGCCGCTGAGCAGCCCGAAGAAGATCGCTCCGAGCACGGCCACGCCGACCGCGTTGCCCGCCTGTCCCAGGGTGGCCTGGACGCCGGACGCGGAGCCCGCGCTCGGCCCGGTGGCCTCGGCGAGGACGAGGTCGTTCACGGTGGTCACGATCATGCCCAGGCCGATGCCGACGATCACCTCGGCGGGAGTGAGCTTCCAGATCGTCAGGTCCGTCGGATAGGTGCGCAGGGTGTACATCAGCGCGACCATGCCCGCGATCATCACGACGGCACCGATCTGCAGCACGACCTTGCCGAGCTTGGGCAGCAGCGGGATCGCGATGCCCGAGGCGAGGCCGGTGCCGAGGGCGATCGGCAGGAAGGCGAGCCCGGTCTTCAGCGCGGAGAACTGGTGGCCCGCCTGGAGCTCGATCGCGAGGATCAGGAAGACCGAGGACACGCCGGCGAAGCAGAGGAACTGGATCACCAGCCCGAGGCCGAAGGAGCCGCCGCGGAACTGGGTGAGGTCGACCACCGGGGAGCCGCCGCGCTCCTGCAGCCGCCGCTGGTTGACCCAGAAGAGGAACAGCACCGGCACCGAGAGGCCGAGCAGCAGCCAGATCCACCAGGCCCAGTCGGCCTGCGGCCCCTGGATCAGCGGGAAGATTACCAGGGTGACCGCGAAGGTCCCCAGCAGCGCCCCGCGGATGTCCAGCCGGGTCCGTTCCTCCGCGCGCCGCTCCCGCAGCAGCCGCCAGGCGCCGACCGCCGCGAGCACCCCGATCGGAATGTTGATCAGGAAGATCGGCCGCCAGTCGGTGCCGAAGAGATCGAGGTCGATCAGTTCGCCGCCCAGCAGCGGTCCCGCCATGCCGGCGAGCCCGGTCACGGCGCCGAGCGCCCCGAACGCGGCCGCGCGGTGCTTGCCGAGGAAGGTCACATGGATCAGCGACACCACCTGCGGGAACATCAGGGACGCCGCCAGCCCCTGGACCAGCCGGAAGCCGACGATGAGCGGTCCGGACGTGGCGATGCCGCAGAGCAACGAGGCCACCGTGAAGGCCGCCACGCCGTAGACGAAGACCCGCCGCGCGCCGTAGATGTCGCCGAGCCGGCCACCGGTCACCAGGCCGGCGGCGAACGTGAGTTGGTAGCCCGCGAGGACCCACTGGACCTCCGCGTAGCTGGCGCCCAGCGAGTCCTGGATCTGCGGCGACGCGACCGTGACCACGGTGACGTCGAGCAGCTCCATGAAGGCGGCCAGCAGGATGACGGCAAGGCCCAGCCAGTCCCGGCGGGAGGGGGGCCGGGGTTCGGTGGGTGGTGCGGGGGTAGTGCTCACGTCGGTGTTGGTCACAGCTGCTCCGATCGTTACCCAGGTCACACAACCATTAGCAGCCTAACGAACGAATTAAGCGACGGTCAACCGCCCGGGGCTGGTCAACGCACCGGTCGGCGCTACGCTTCACAGAGGATTTCGTGACGAATGGGAGGTTGGGATGCCCGGCCGGCAGAGCGCAGAACGGTTCGCCGCCGAGGCGGACGCCGGTCCGACGTGGCTGCGGACCAGCGTCGCGCCCAAGCTGCACCTGACCGCGAAGTCCTGTCGCGCGTTCTTCGAGGAGCGCCTCGCCGAGGCCGGCGCGACCTTCGCGGCCTGGACGGTGCTCGCCGCCCTCAAGCTCGAGGGCCCGATGATCCAGCGCGCACTCGCCCAGTACCTGAGCATCGAGGGCCCGACGCTCTCCCGACACCTGGAGTCGATGGAGCGGCGCGGCCTGGTCGTCCGCAAGCGCACCGACGTCGACCGCCGGGCGGCGACCGTGGAGATCGCGCCCGACGGCGAGGAGATGTACAACCGGATCTCCTCCGTCGCGATCAGCAGCCAGCAGGACATGCTCAAGGGCCTCAGCGACCGGGAGGTCGCGCAGCTCGCGACGCTGCTGGACCGGATCCTGGAGAACGTCGGGCCGCGCTGAGGGCGGGCCGCGCCGGCGTCGGGGCGCGCTGACGGCAGGTGGCCGACGGCGCGCCGGGTCCGTCGGTCGCCGCGCCCGCCGGCGTCGGGGTGTCAGTCCGCCGCGGCCGCCGGTGCGGTGCGCGCGAGCAGGCGGAGCGCGCCGGACGGGCAGAGCCGCACGGCCTCCTCCACCCCCTGCCGGTCGGCGCGCCCCAGGCCGTCCAGGCCCTCGCGCAGCAGGACCACGATGCCGTCGTTGTCCTGGTCGAACACCTCCGGAGCGGACAGCACGCACTGTCCGGCGCCCACGCAGTCGTCGTGGAGCACGTCGACGCGGAGCGCGGTGTCGGCGGTGCTGCCGCTGCCGCTGCCGCTGCCGGTGTCGGCGCCGGCGCTGGTGCCGCCGGCGGTGTCGTCGCCGGTGGATCCGTCGGTGCGGTGGTTCTCGGTCATGCCTCGGCCCCCCAGGTGATCAGAAGTTCGTTGACGCCCTGCACCGTGCCGCCGTCGCGCAGCACCAGGTCGCTCCGGTCGACCGCGAGCCGCAGGTCGGGGATGCGGGAGAACAGCGCGGGCAGCGCGATCTGCAGCTCCGCGCGGGCGAGGTTCTGGCCCAGGCACTGGTGCACCCCGTACCCGAAGGCGAGGTGGTGCCGGCTGCCCCGGGCGATGTCGAAGGCGTCCGGGTCGGTGAACGCGGACGGGTCGCGGTTGGCCAGTGAATGCGAGACCACCAGGCTGTCGCCCCGCTTGACGGTGATGCCGCCGATCTCGACGTCC
Organism: Streptomyces sp. XY431; assembly: GCF_001279805.1. NCBI lineage: Bacteria > Bacillati > Actinomycetota > Actinomycetes > Kitasatosporales > Streptomycetaceae > Streptomyces > Streptomyces sp. XY431. Next base: position 3,849 of record NZ_LGDO01000513.1, on the reverse strand, counting down.
GCGACCGCCACCCGGGTGCCCGCGATGTCCGCGATCGACAGGTAGCGCAGCAGCTCCTCGACCGCCGGCCCCACCAGTGCCTCGTCCCCGCGCAGCTTCGCCAGCTGCTCCGGGTGCGCGAGCAGGGTGATCACGCCGAGGGTGATCATCGAGGCGGTGGTCTCGTGCCCGGCGATCAGCAGCATCAGCGCGTTCATGATGAGTTCGTGCTTGGCCAGCCGGTCGGTCGCCACGTGCTCGGTCGCGATCCGGCCGATCATCCCGGCGCCCGGCTGCTTCAGGCAGGCCGAGATCAGCTCGTCGAAGTACGCGATGAGCAGCCCGACCGACTCGATCGCCTGCTCCGGGCTCTCCGCCTGGACCAGGTTCTGGCTGGTCTCCTGGAAGAACGTGTGGTCCGAGTACGGCACCCCCAGGATCTCGCAGATCACCCGGGACGGGACCGGCAGCGAGAACGCCTGCACGAGGTCGAGCGGGCCGCCGCGCGCCAGCATCTCGTCGATGTGTTCGTCGACGATCGCCGCGATGTCCGGCCGGATCGCATTGATGCTGCGGACCGAGAATTCCGCGAGCATGGTCCGGCGGTGCCGGGTGTGGTCCGGCGGGTCCATTCCGACGAAGGACGGCGGCTGGAACCGGATTCCCTCCATGCGCTCGGAAACAATCGGATATCCCGGATTCATCCGGTCCGCCGAGAGGGCCGTGCCCCCCAGCAGTTGCCGCGCGGCCTCGTACCCGCTCACCACCCAGGCCGGCGACCCGTCGTAGAGCGTGGCCGCCCGGACCGGCGCACCGTCGCGGAACGCCTGGTAGCCGGACGGCGGGAGATACGGGCAGGTCCGGTCCTGCGGGAACAGCGGCGGCTCCGCGGCCGGGCCGGCGCGCCCCTCCCGGACCGGTTCGCTGTCGGTGTTGACGGTCTCGCTCATGCGACCCCCTCGGATCACCTGGATCGACTTCCGTGTCGACAGGCAGGCTATGGTTGGGCGATTAATTTTCGATCAAATGAATTACGGGCTGTCCGGCTGGACCCGGAGTTCCACCGGAGTTCCATCGGAGTTTTTCACCGGCGGTTTTCGCCGGGTGATTTCCCGGACGACTTCCCGGACGACTTCCCGGGTGATTCGCCGGGTGATTCGCCGGATGGTTTCCCGGCCCGGAAGCGGCGGCGCAGCCGGAGTTCGAGCGGATGCTCCACGAAGCGGTAGAAGAAGGCCGAGACGGCGAGCGTGATCGCCAGCGCCAGCACCGCGTGGCCCAGGTGTCCGGTCCGCGCCGGCACCGGGTCGGTGAAGAAGTCCGCGACCTTGCGGCCCGGGGAGGCGGCCAGCGCCACTGGCAGGATCACCGTGAACTGGAAGAGGTAGAAGGCGTACGACCACTGACCGAGCCGCACCATCGGCCGCGAGCGCAGCAGCGAGGGTCCGCCGTCCAGGTCCCGCCGGGCCAACGCGGCGATCAGCAGTGCGAAGAACGGGGTGAGCGCGGGGTCGACGGCGTCGAACAGCACCTGCGCGCGGAACGCCTCGCCGCGCAGCAGCCAGAGCGTGACCAGCGGCACCAGCAGTGCCGCCAGCGCCACGTCCACCCGGACCGCCCGCCACCCGCGCCGTACCGCGATCGCCGCTGCCACTCCGATCAGGAACTGCGGGATCCGCGCGACCGGCGCGTAGACCCCGAACACGGCCGGCCCGTAACCGTCCAGGCTGGACACCCGGAACACGGGCGGGTACGCCACCCAGAGCCCGATCCGCACCGCCCACAGCGCCGCCACCGACCCGGCCACCAGCACGACCAGGCGGCGCGTCGACCAGTCGGTCATCCGGCGGGCGATGCCGGGCAGCAGCGCGTAGAAGAAGGCCTCGCAGGAGAGCGACCAGGTCACCGGCGTCGCACCGGTGAGGATCCAGTCCGGTACCCAGGCCTGGACCAGCAGGATCGCGGAGAGTGCGACCACCAGCAGGTGCAGCGGCGAGCCCGAGTCCTTGTTCGGCAGCGCGAACAGCGTCGGCAGCAGCGCGGCCACCGCCAGCAGCGGCCACACCCGGGCGAACCGGCGGCCGTAGAACGAGCGCGCTGAGTCGGCCCCCGTCCAGGTCCAGGCGAGCACGAAGCCGGACAGGACGAAGAACAGCGAGACCCCCGATTCCCCGAGCGAGAACAGGCCCCGGGTGTGCGGCAGCGGCAGCAGGATGTTGATGTGCGACAGGAAGACACCGAAGGTGGCGATCCAGCGCAGCCCGGTCAGGGAGTCCAGCCGGACGCCGGCCGGCACCGGGCGACCGGCCCTGGGTGGACTGCTGCCCCTCGGCAGGCCGCTGCGCTTCTCGACCGACGCGCTCGACATACGGCCCTCGCCTCCACTAGCTCCGGCCCTGCCGTCCGGGCCCGTGTGTGCACGGGCCCGCTCAGGGGCAGAGCCATCCCACCGGGTGGCGATGAAGCCGGGGTCAAGCGGGCGCAAACGCCCCCCGGTGTCCGTGGCCGGGGCGGCCGGGACGACGATGGGGCACTGTGTCGACCAATCATCCTGCCAATTCGCCGGCCGACGGAGACTCGCCGCCGTCCCCCGCCCCGTCGTCCGCCCCGTCCCCTGCCCCGTCCTCCGCCCCGTCCTCCGCGCCGCCGCGGTCCCGCTACCGGCGGCTGGCCCGGGGAGCCTTCGCCGACCTCAGCCCGTTGCGCGACCACGCCGACTACCGGCGGGTGTGGTTCGGCCAGTCCATCTCCTCCATAGGCCAGCAGATGACGGCCGTCGCCGTCTCGGTCCAGGTCTACGACCTCACCGGCTCCACCTTCGCGACCGGCCTGGTCGGCCTCTTCTCCCTGGTCCCGCTGATCGCCTTCGGCCTCTACGGCGGCGCCATCGCCGACACCGCCGACCGCCGCCGGCTCGGCCTGATCGGCTCGGCCGGCCTCGCCGTCGTCTCCGCCGTCCTCGCTGCCCAGGCGATCGCGGGCCTCGGCCTCGTCGCGGTCCTCTACGTCGCGGTGGCCCTCCAGGCCGCCTTCTTCGCGCTCGCCTCGCCCGCCCGCTCGGCGATGATCCCGCGCCTCGTCCCCGCCGAGCAGCTCCCCGCCGCCAACGCCCTGAACACCGTCAGCATGAACCTCGGCCTCACCGTCGGCCCCATGATCGGCGGCGTCCTCATCGGCGCCTACGGGGTCCAGGCCGCCTACCTGGTCGACACCGTCGCCTTCGGAGCCACCCTCTACGCGATGTGGCGCCTGCCCGCCATGCGCCCGCTCGGCGACCGCAAGGGCCGCGCCTCCGTCCTCGACGGCCTCCGCTTCCTGCGCGAGCAGCCCAACCTGCGCACCAGCTTCCTCGCCGACCTCGCCGCCATGATCTTCGGCATGCCGCGCGCCCTCTTCCCGGCCCTCGCCGTCACCTTCTACGGCGGCGACGCCCGCACCGTCGGCCTGCTCGCTGCCGCCCCCGCCGTCGGCGCCCTGGCCGGCGCCCTCTTCTCCGGCTGGGTCGGCCGCATCCACCGCCAGGGCGCCGCCGTCATGACCGCCGTCGCCGCCTGGGGCCTCGCCATCGCCGCCTTCGGCCTGGCCCGCAACCTCTGGCTCGGCCTCCTCCTGCTCGCCGCCGCCGGCTGCGCCGACACCATCAGCATGATCTTCCGCAACACGATGATGCAGGTCGCCGCCCCCGACGAGATGCGCGGCCGCCTCCAGGGCGTCTTCATCGTGATCGTCGCCGGCGGCCCCCGCCTCGGCGACTTCGAGTCCGGCGCCGTCGCCTCCCTCACCAGCCCGACCGTCTCCGTCGTCAGCGGCGGCCTCGCCTGCGTCGCCGCCATCCTCCTCCTCGCCGCCCGCCGCCCCGCCTTCCTCCGC
>NZ_LGDO01000512.1:0-35810 GCF_001279805.1 Streptomyces sp. XY431 | reverse complement strand
ACCCACGAACGTCCACACACCGTTCTGCCCCGGCACCGTCGTCGCAAGCGTCGACGGCGCATCACCCGGCGCGACAGCCACCGAAAGATCCGCAGACACCGGCCACACCCTCGCCGTAAGCGAACCAACCCGGTTTCCCTCCGGGTCGAACAGCAGCTTGTAGGTGCCGGTGGCCGGGAGTACGGCTGTGTCGAACGCGCACCCGGTGGCGCAGTAGGAGCTGAACAGCGTGCCACCGTCAGGCTTCAGCAGAGTCGCGCGGGCGCCGGTGTCGCCGATCGTTCCGTCCGAGAGGCCGATGTAGATCCGTTGCCCGGTCGTACCGTTGAACGTCCAGATCGCCTTCTGCCCCGGCACGGTGGTGGTCTGCCGGGACGCCGTGCCGTCCACGGGGATCGCGGCCGACGTGTCGGCGACGGTGAAGATCCGCGCGGTCAGGGAACCGGTGGCTGCAGCCCGCGGATCGTAGCGGAGCGTGTAGGTCCCGTCGACCGGCAGGGTCACCGGGTCGATCCCGCAGGAGGTTCCGCAGTACCGCCAGTCCGACAACACCGAGCCGTCCGGCTTGCGCAGCGAGACCTGGACGTCGTAGTCACCCAGCCTGCCGCCGGAGAGGTCGGTGTAGATCCGCTGGCCCGCCGTCCCGTAGAAGCTCCACACACCGTTCTGGCCCGGGGCGCTCACCGTCACGGTCGACGCCGTGCCGTCGGTCGCGACGGTCGCGACGGCGTCGGCCGGGACGGCCGTCACCTGCAGCGCGTACCGGCCGGCGGTCTCGTTCTGCGCGGTGACGACCAGCCGGTGGGTGCCGGCCGCCAGGTTGCGCACCTCACCGCCCTGGCAGCCGTAGCCGGAGCCGGCGGTGGTGCCGGTGGGCGCCAGCAGGCTCCACCGCAGGTTGGCGTTCCCTCCCGGGCAGGCGGTCGGACGGACGTAGACCGCCGAGCCGGCCGGGAGGTCGAACCGGTACTCGTCCTGGGCGGCGGCGTTCTCCAGGTTTCCGGCCCCGGGACCGGGCACTCCGTCGGAGACAGTGAGCGGGAGCGTGGCCGGGAAGGACTGCGGCGGTACGACGTCGACATGCAGCGCCAGGTTGTCGATGCCGAACGCCTGGCCGCCGATGCCGCTGACCCCGGTCGCGGCGACCGCGAACTCGGCCTGGCTGCCGCCGTGGGTGAACGGCACGGTGACCCGGTACCTGGTGTACGGCACATTGCCCGACAGCGTGCCGGTGGCCACCGGGGTGAGACTGCTGGGTGTGATCACCACCGGGGTGCCGCGGTCCGTGCGAACAGTGACCGTCTTGGCCTCACTGCCCGCGGTCCAGTCCCCGATCGCCAGTAGGTCGAACGCGAGCGTGCCGCCGAGGTGCGGTGGCAGGCCCTGGACGTAGGAGCGGTAGGACTCCGTACTGGTGAAAGGACCCGCGAAGGAGGTCGTACCGGGGTCGGTCGCCAACCTCGACGGCACCAGGTTGGGCGGCAGGGAGCCGCCCTCGAAATCGGTGGCCAGGTCGCCCGCCGGACTCACACCCCGGGCCTGCGGATCGGTGCCGACGGTCCTGCGCTGGGCTGCCGCGGTCGCGAACCGGGCGTCGGCGGTCAGCGCGAGGTCGAGGACGCATCCGTTGAAGGCCGGGCCGGCCGGCACGCCTGCGGCTTCGCACTGCGTGGAGGCCAGCGCGACCTGGTCGGGCGCCAGGTCGTGCCAGGTGACGATCGAGCGGGGGAAGGTGAGGTCGGTGAAGGTCCCCGTGCTCTGGCCGGCGCCGTAGGTGAACAGCGACGACTCCGCGGTGACCCGCCAGGAGTCCGCGTAGTCGCCGTGGAGCAGGGTGGCCGGGGCGTTGGCGGGCAGCGGGCTGCCGTTCGCGTACCGCAGGTCGTTCGCGGGATCGCCGTCGGCGTTGCCGAAGAGCCCGACCAGGTCGCTGTCCGCCGACGCCGGCACCCACAGACTGGCCTTGCCGTACGACCAGGTGAAGACCGGGCCTCCGACGCCCTGCCAGGTCACCAGGTAGCGGTTGGCGGAGTCGCGGGTGACGAATGTGCCCTCACCGAGCGAGAGCAGCTTGCCGGCCTGCAGCGGGTAGGGACTGCCGTCGAGGACGAAGCCGTTGTTGTCGAACTCGACCCGGTGGTCGTTGACGTCCATCGCGACCCGGCCGACCGTGGAGACATCGCTGCCGCCCCACAGGGGGGTGAACCGGCCCTCGATGGTGAAGTTGTAGCGCTCGGACTCCGCGAGCACGAACTCTCCGACCGACTGGAGGTCGTAGCTCAGCCCGTCGACGGTCGTGATGTGCGGATCACCGTTGGCATTCGCGCCGTAGTGGTCGACCAGGTACCAGAGGATGAGGGTCGCGAGCACCACTCCACCCAGCGCGAGCGCGGCCGGCGCGGTCAGCCCCACCTCCGCCAGGAAGGCCACGCCCGCAGCCGTGCCGAGCCAGCCTTCGAGTTCGGAGACCAGCGCGGCCGCGACGACCGTCGCGGCCCCGGCCGCGAGAACGCTCTGGGGGACGCCGTCCCGGGCCAGGACCTCGATCTTCTCCAGCAGTTCCGCGGGTACCGGCACCGGCACCGGCGGCACCGGAGGAGTGGTCGGCTCCGCGGTCGGCGAACTCGTCGGCGAGGCCGTCGGCTGGCTCGACGGCTGGCTGATCGGCGGCGAGGGCGGCTGGACCCGGTCCTTGTCGCAGACCTCCTTGCTCTCGTCCTCCTCGACGTGCAGCAGTCCGGCCTGCGGTGAGGTCGCCACGTAGGTCCGCCGGGTGAACCCCTTCTCGCCGCTGGGGAGTTTGCATGACTCCTTGGAGTCCCAGACCTGGAACTCGTCCCGGTACGGCCCCCACCGGTTGAGCACGGTGCCGCGGCGGACACCCGCCATGCCCTGGTTCCGGAAGTGCTGGATGTACCCGTCGACCTGGGTGCCCCAGTCCGCGTAGTCCTTGTTCTCCGTGGTCTTGGCCTCGTAGACGTCGACTCCGGCCGCGGCGTTGGCACGGTCGTACACCACGATGTCCGGGCGCTTGCTGTCCGGCAGCTGCATCTCCCACTGGACGTTCGGGCTGATCAGCCCCTGACTCGGCGTCTCCAGCCGGTCACTCAGGAACTTGACGGCGCGGGCCTGCCCGATGGCCTCGACCCCCTGGCCGCAGGACGACCTCCGCAGCACCAGCCCGGGCGGGCCCGCCTGCAGACAGCCGGGCACCTCCTTCAGCCGGCGCCGGGTCGTGTATTCGTACCCGTTGACGCAGCGCTTCGCCTCGCCGCTCTGTCCGTTTTTCCAGTCGGTGTCATTCACACAGGTGGCAGCGGCCGCGCTTCCACGCCCCCAGTACTGCTCGATGGGGACAATGAGCCCGGCTATCAGTACTGCGGTCAAAAAGAGACATAAACGGCGCACTTCTGCTCCGAGGAGTGGTGGGTGGTCATGGCGGCGCCGATCGTAGCCAGCCGTGATCACTCCGGACCAGAGCGCAGACGAAACATTTCGCGTAACTCTCCGGATGTATCCGGTACGCGCGCCATCGGGCCCGAACCGGGAATTCACCCGCCGGCGCCGTTCGCCCCGATACGGGTGGATCAATACTCACCACCGAAATGCCCCGGAAGAATTCGGGACTGTTCGGGACGGAACGGATCGACGAGAACGTGAAATCGGGCACGGACGAAACTGTCCGTGCCCGATCCCGGTTCGGCCGGAGCTAGAACACCTCGCTCACATCGAAGAATCCGACCTCGTACGTCGGGGGGAGTCCGAGCACGGGGCGGGGGTCGGTACCGTCGAGCGCGCAGACGAACAGGCCGCCGGGCAGCCGCTGGACCAGCCGTCCGGCAGCCACCGCGGACACCCCGCCCACCTGGCCGGGCACCCGGTCGAAGCGCCGGACCCCTCCGGTGGCCACATCGTGGAGGAACAACGGCGGAACGCTCTCGTCGGAGAACTCCTCGACCAGCAGGAGCTCCCGCGCACCGGTCCACGCTCCGTTGGGGCTGCCCAGGGCCGCCAGCCCCTCGTACCGGGCCAGGACCGAACCGTCCGCCAGGGACAGCACCACCGTGTCGGTGCGGTCCTCCTCCTCGTCGACGAGGCCCACCGCCAGCAGCGTGCCGTCCGGTGACCACGCCATCCCGGCGTCCGACCGCCACCCCTCGGCCGACCACAGCGGCTTCCGCGCGCCCGTGCCCAGGTCGGTGACGTCCACCCGCACGCCGTCCTCGTCCGTCAGGGTGACCATCGAACGGCCGTCGGGCGAGAGCGCCGCCTGCTCGACGAGGCCGTCCGTGTCCGCGTCGAACACCCGCCGCTCGCCCGTCGCGAGGCCGAGCAGCACCAGGTCCCGGTCCGGCCGGTCCTCCGGCCCCGTGCGGAGCAGCAGGTGGCCGCCCTCCCAGGACAGCGCCAACGGCACCGCCTCCGGACGGCCCGGCAGACCTGCCACCCCGACGAGCTCACCTGTGTCCGCGTCCGACAGCAACAGGGTCGAAGGCCCTTCGGGGGAGCGCACGAGCGCCGCGAACGCGGCCCTCCGCACCGGCCGGGCAGCGATCGTCCCGGGCCTGAACTCCGCTGACCTGTCCGCCATCACGGCACCTCCACGGCATTCCGCCGGGCCTTTCCCGGGGCGCGCCGGAGCATAGCAACCGGGGGTGTCCGGCCAGGGCTGGAGCGGCCCGCCCGACGGGGCGTCCGGCCTTCTGCCGCCGGTCTCAGCCGGCGGGGGTGAGCGGCGCGGTGGCGGGAGCGGGGGCGAGCCAGGAGGAACGGTCGCGTTCGGCGTGACGGACGGCGGGGCCCATGGCGCAGCCGGCCGCGAGGAAGAGGACGCCGAGGACCAGCCAGCCCGGGCCGCCGCCGTCGAGGAGGAGGGTGGTCAGCAGCAGGGGTCCGGCGGTGCGCGCCACCGCCACTCCGGTGCCGAAGAAGCCCTGGTACTGGCCGAGCCGGTCGGCCGGGGCGAGGTCGAAGGCGATCTGCCAGGATCCGGCCGACTGCTTCATCTCGCCGAGCACCTGGAGCACCGCGCCGCCGACCAGCAGGGCCGCCATCGCCCAGACCGGGACGGGCGCGGCAGAGAGGGCGAAGACCGCGCAGGAGGCGAGCAGGACCGCACCTGCCTGGCGAACGGCCCTGGCCGCCGAGGGCAGGCCGGTGACGGCGCGTGCGGTGCGGACCTGGAAGAGGGTCACGCCGACGGTGTTGAGGACGAAGAGCGCCGAGCCGAGCCAGCCGAGCTGCGGGGCGCGGTCGGCGATCCAGAGCGGGATCACCAGGCTGAGCAGGGGCATCCGCAGCAGCAGCACGGTGTTGACCAGCGTCACGAGCGCGTAGCGGCGGTCCGCCAGCACCGCGAAGCCGCCGTCCCGGCCCCGGGCACCGTCCGCCGTCGCACCGTCCACCGGTCCGGCCTTCGCCACCGAGAGCACTGCCGGGAGCACCGTCGGAAGCACCGCCGGCAGCCGCAGCAGGATCAGGCCCGTCGCCAGGAAGCCCAGCGCGGTCAGCGTGAACGCGGCGAGGAAGGCCGCCCTGGTCCCGACCGTGAGCGCGACGCCGCCGAGCGCGGCGCCCACCGCCAGCCCGGCGTTGAGGGTGGCCTGCAGCCGGGCGAGCGCCGCCGTCCGCTCGCCCTCCGGGACGAGTCCGCCGACCAGCGCCTGCCGGGCCGCGCCCAGTCCGGACTGGGCGGTGGCGTAGAGGCAGGCGGCGACCAGGAACGGCAGGAAGTCGTCGACCACGAGGAACGAGGCGACCACCACCGCCGTGACGAGCGCGAGCGCCGCCGCCGTGCCCCGGGGGCCGCGCCGGTCGGCGAGGTGGCCGAGCGGTACACCGGCGACCGACCCGATCGCCCAGGCCACCGCGAGGCCGAGGCCGAGCCGGGTGGGCGAGAGGCCGACGATCCGGGTGAAGTACAGCGCCGAGCTGGTGTAGTAGGCACCGTCGCCGATCGCGCTCACCAACTGGGCTGTGGCGAGGGTTCGTTGGGATCCGGACAGCGGGGCGCGGCGGGACGGCACGATGCTCCTGGGGTGGTGGGCCATCAGTGGTTCTTCGGTGTGGACACCAGTCTGCGCCGAGGGCGGACCACGCGGAAGGTCCAGTGGATCATCACGATCCTGGGCCACTTCGGCACCTCGTTTTCCGGACGCCCGCGCTCCGGGTCGCCCCCGCTCCGGCGCCGACCGCGCTACGCCCGCCCCCGACAACCGACACGCGCCCCTGGGGCACGCCGCACCCGGACGGCGGTACCGCGCGCCCCGCCCGGTGTGCCACGCGCCCTCCGTGTCCACCCCGTCCAACATCCGCACAGTTGTCCGATCATGCCCCAAGTGCCCGTGTTGACCGGCCAGTAGGCCCCTCCTATGCTCATCCGCGTTCTCGTTCGCGAACGTGGACACGACCAGAACGTGCCCGCCGTCGCGAGCACCGCCCGGCAGCGGGGCGAGGCCCTCACGGCCCGCCCGTCCAGAGCCGTGACCCGGCGAGAGGGGCTCCTCCCATCAGCATCTCCATCGTGCCCCCGGCCGGCCCGGGCCCCGCCGCCGAGCAGCCGCCCACCGCCGAGCCGCGTCCCACTACCGAGCAGCTGCCCGCCGACGCCGACCGCCGACGCTTCCTCACCTACCTGCTCGCCGCGCCGACCCTGACCGTCGCCGCCCGGGCCGGACTCGACGCCGTCGCGCCCGCCACCGCCCGGGCCGCCGAGGCCGCGCCCGCAGCGGCCGCCCCGCCCGCCCCGGCCGCAGCGCCCGCCGCCCCCTCCCAACTGCTCGGCCTGCCCGGCATCCCGGACATCGTCGACCTCGGCCAGGCCCTGCAGGTCGCCGGCCTGCCCACCGCGCACCTGCTCGTCCTGGAGATCACCACCGCCGGCCGAGCCGTCCTCCACCTGCCCCGTCTGGAGGTCGGCCAGGGGCTGACCACCACGGTCGCCATGATGGTCGCCGAGGAACTCGACGCCCGGCTGACCGATGTCGACGTCCCGCTCTCCGACAGCCGCCCCGACCTGCTGTTCAACCAGCTCACCGGCGCCTCCAACTCGGTCCGCACGCTCTACGACCCGGTGCGCGGCGCGGCCGCCGCCGCCCGGGCCCGGCTGGTCACCGCCGCCGCGCGCCGCTGGTCGCTGCCCGCCGACACCCTGCGCACCGCCGACTCCGCCGTGACCGCCCCCGACGGCCGCCGGGCCGGCTACGGCGAACTCGCCGCCGAGGCCGCCGCCGTCGTGGTGCCCGCCGTCCCCGCCACCCCCAAGCCGCCCGGGCAGCGCCGGGTGATCGGCCGCCCCACCGGCCGGATCGACGCCCGCGACATCGTCACCGGCCGCGCCAAGTACGCCGGCGACCTCGCCGTGCCCGGCGCGGTGCCGACCGTCGTCGCCCGGCCCACCACCATCAACGGCACCCTGGCCTCGCTCGACGCCTCCGCCGCCCGCACCATGCCGGGCGTGCTCGCGGTGGTCACCGTGCCCAGCGGGGTGGCCGTCCTCGCCGAGACCTTCGACCAGGCCCTCAAGGCCCGCGACGCGCTGCGCACCTCCTGGCACCCGGGCCCGGTCGCCACGCTCTCCGACCCCGAGATCCGGGGGAAGCTGCGGGCCGCGCACGCGCCGTTCCTGATCCCGCCGCTGCTCACCCAGTACGTGGACGGCGAGTTCGACTTCGCCTTCGTCAACCACGCGCCGATGGAGGTGCTGACGGCGGTCGCCGACGTGCGCCCGAACCGCGCCGAGGTCTGGTTCGCCGCGCAGACCCCGATCGTCGCGCAGCAGACCCTCGCCGCCGAACTCGGCCTGCCGCAGGACGCGGTGACGGTGCACGTGGTGCGCGGCGGCGGGTCGTTCGGCCGCCGGCTGTTCTACGACGCCGCCGTGGAGGCCGCGCAGATCTCCCGGGCCGCGGGCCGCCCGGTCAAGCTGATGTGGACCCGCAACGACGACATGCGGCACGGCCGCATGCGCCCCGCCAGCCACCACCGGGTCCGCGCCACCTACGGGCTGGGCCAGGTGCTCAGCTACGAGCACCGCGCCGCCACCGTGATGACCGACTTCGGCCACGGGCTCGGCGAGGCGCTCACCGCCGCCGGCTTCCAGCTCTCGGTCGCCGGGCTCTCGCTCGCCCAGGCCTTCTTCCTGCTCAGCCAGAGCAACCCGTACAACGTGGGCATCCCGACCCAGCTGCTGGCCGAGGTGCCGCTGAAGATCCCGACCGGCAGCTGGCGCTCGGTCTACTCGGGCACCGTCCGGGTCGCCGACGAGATCATGATGGACGAGCTGGCCCGCCGCCTCGGCCAGGACCCGGTGGCCTTCCGCCGCGCCCGGCTGCGGGAGCCGGCCGGCCGGGCCGTGCTCGACACGGTCGCCCGGGCGGGCGACTGGGGCCGCGCCATGCCGGCCGGTCAGGCCCAGGGCATCGGCTACCACGCCGAGAACGGCGGCCGCGCCGCCTACCTGGTCGAGATCGACGCGACCGACCCGAAGCAGCCCCGGGTCACCAAGGCCGTGATCGCCGCCGACGTCGGCACGGTGATCAACCCCACCGGCCTGGAGGCCCAGCTGACCGGTGCGCTGATCGACGGGATCTCGGTGATCCTCCAGGCCGGCAACCACATCGACCGCGGCGCCGTCCGCGAGGGCAGCTTCGGCGACTTCCACTACGCGCGGCAGCGGCACACCCCGCCGGTGGTCGAGATCCACCTGCTGCCGCCGAGCGGACCGCCCGGCGGCGCGGGCGAACTGGGCGTCCCGGCGGCCTCCGCCGCCGTCGCCAACGCCTATGCCCGGGCCACCGGAACCAGCCCGCGGTCCTTCCCGATCAACTTCTGACCCGCGGCCGACCCGCCCGACCCGCGCCCGACCCGACCGACCCGCCCGATCGCTTCCGACCCGCTCCCACGACCCCCGAGGAACGCGCCCCCGATGCCCAGCCACACCTTCGTCCTCAACGGCCGACCGGTCACCGTCGAGGCACCGGACGACATGCCGCTGCTCTGGGTACTGCGCGACAAGCTCGGCGTCACCGGCCCCAAGTACGGCTGCGGCGTCGGCGTCTGCCGCGCCTGCACCAGCCACCTGGACGGCGAGGAGATCCAGCCCTGCACCGTGCCGGTCAAGGACTGCGCCGACCGCCGGGTCACCACCATCGAGGGCCTCGCCGACGGCGACACCCTGCACCCCGTCCAGGAGGCCTGGCTGGACTGCGACGTCGCCCAGTGCGGGTTCTGCCAGCCCGGCCAGATCATGACGGCGGTCGCACTGCTGCGCCGCAACCCCGCGCCCACGGACGCCGACATCGACCAGATCCAGAACATCTGCCGCTGCGGCAGCTACCCCCGGATCCGCGAGGCCATCAAGCGCGCCGCCGCCAGGACCGCGCCCGGCAGCTGAGTCAGGACTGGTCCCAGGCCTCGACGGTCAGCAGCGCGTCCGGCGGACAGACGGCGATCCGCTCCGGGTGCAGCTCGCGCGGACGGAACTCCGCTCCGGCCCCGGCATCGGGCACCGAACCGTCGGCGAGCAGCGGCAGCACCTCGCCCGCCCGGGCCGTGTACCGGTGCGGGTAGCCGTCGAACCCCAGCTGCTCCGCCCGCCCGGCCGCGACCAGTCCGGCGATCCAGTCCAGCCCGCCGAGCCCGGTCTCCCACTTGGCCAGTACGACGTCCTCGCCGTCCCCCGCCGCCGGGACCGTCACCACGAACCACCAACCGAGCATTCCGACACCCCTCCCCCGCCGCGCCACCGCGGTCCCCCCGAGCGTACGCGCCGCCGCCCGCTTCCGGCGTGTGTTCGCCGCGCCCGCCCCGGCCATGATCGAATCGTCCGTCGGGACCGGTCGGCGAGCCGGGGGAGACGACATGGTGAGCGGGGGGAGACGGACATGGTGACCAGCGGCGGACGGGTGGCCGTCCTGGGCGGCGGGGTGGCCGGGCTCACGGCGGCGACGGAACTCGCCGAGCGCGGCTACCGGGTGACGGTGGTGGAGCCGACCGGCTGGGGCGGCAAGGCCCGCAGCTCCGCCGTCCCCGGCACCGGGACCGCTGGACGCCTCGACCTGCCGAGCGAGCACGGCTTCCGGTTCTTCCCCGGCTTCTACCGGAGCCTGCCGGACACCCTCCGCCGGATCCCGTTCGCCGACCGGCCGGACGGCGTCGCCGGCAACCTCCGCGAGGCCACCCACATGCTGACGGCCCGCTCCGGCCGGGTCGGCGAACTCCGCACGGACGTCTCGCTCGCGGCCGGGGCACGCAGCCCGCTGGAGTTCCTCCGCGCCACCGGCCTGCGCCCCGGCAACGGAACCGCCCTCGGTCCCGGCCTGACCGACCAGGAACTGCTCTACTACGCGAACCGGCTGCTGGTCTACATGACCAGCAGCGACGAACGGCGGCTCGGGCAGTGGGAGTCCACCTCCTGGTGGGACTTCACCCGCGCCGACGGCGCCTCGGAGGAGTACCGCCGGACGTGCGTGGTCGGAAACACCCGCACGGTGGTGGCCGCCCGGGCCGAGGTGTGCAGCACCCACACCGTCGGCGGCTTCCTGGAGGCGTTCGGCTACGGCTTCCTCGGCCTCGGCGAGGTGCAGGCCGCCGACCGGGTGCTGAACGCCCCTACCAGCACCGCCTGGATCGACCCCTGGGTCGCGCACCTCGGCGCCCTGGGCGTCCGGACCGAACTCGGGTGGGCGGTGGAGCGGCTGACGGTGGCCGGGGGCGCGGTCACCGGCGCGGTGCTGCGCGGACCGCACGGGCGGCGCGAGGAGCTGACGGCCGACCACTACGTCTGCGCGCTGCCGGTCGACCGGATCGGTGCCCTGCTGGAACGCGGACTGGCGGCCGCCGATCCGGAACTGAAGAGCGTCACGGAGCTGCGGACCGACTGGATGGTGGGCATCCAGTTCTACCTGACCGAACCGGTGCCGGTGGTCCGCGGCCACGTGCAGTACCTCGATTCGCCCTGGGCGCTGACCTCGATCAGCCAGGCCCAGTTCTGGGACTGCGACTTCCGTGCGACGTACGGCGACGGCACGGTCGCCGACTGCCTGTCGGTCGACATCTCGGACTGGGACACCCCGGGCATCCGCTACGGCAGACCGGCCCGCGAGTGCACCCGGGCCGAGGTCGCCGCCGAGGTCTGGGCCCAGCTCTGCGACGGACTCAACGGCCCCGGCCGGCCGACCCTGCACCGGGGGCTGCTGCACTCCTGGCACCTGGACCCGGCGGTGCGCGGCCTGGACGGACCGGACCCGGCCGTCAACGACGAGCCCCTGCTGATCAACACCACCGGCTCCTGGGCGGCCCGCCCGGCCGCCGCGACCGCGGCGCCCAACCTCTTCATGGCCGGCGACCACGCCCGGTGCCCGGTCAACCTGGCCACCATGGAGGGCGCCAACCAGTCCGCGCGGCTGGCGGTCAACGCGCTGCTCGCGGCCGCCGGGGACGACGCCGCGCCGGCCGAGGTGCACGAGCTCCACCGGCCCGCCGAACTACGCCGGCTGAAGGAGGTGGACGCCGAGCTGTACCGCCAGGGCCGGGCCCACATCCTGGACGGCCCGGCGCCTTGGGAGGAGGCCGGACGGGGCGCGTGACGGGTTGTCCGGGATCGGTCGTCCGGGATCGGTCGTCCGGGGTCGGTCGTCCGGGGTCGGTCGTCCGGCGTCAGAACTCCCGGTCGGTGATCAGTGCGGCCAGCGCCGCCAGTTCGGCCGTCGCGGCGGGATCCCCGGTGAGCGCGCCCAGCCGGTCACGGGCCGCGGCCGCGTGCCCGGCGGCCCGCGCCTCGGTCCACCGGCGCCCACCGGCCCGTTCCACCAGCAGCGCCAGCCCGGCCGGATCCACCGCCCCACCGGCTGCGGTCCGCCGGTACTCCTCGGCGAGCCGGTCGCCGTCCGCCGTACCGGATTCGAGCGCCGCCACCACCGGCACCGAGAGCTTGCGCCGGCGCAGGTCGTTGAAGACCGGCTTGCCGGTCACCGCCGGGTCGCCCCAGATCCCCAGCAGGTCGTCCACCAGTTGGAAGGCCATCCCGAGGTCGTGGCCGAACGCCGCCCACCCGGCCACCGCCCCGGGTCCGGCCCCGCCGTACAGCGCGCCCAGGCGGCAGGCGCAGGAGAACAGCGAGGCGGTCTTGGCCGCCACCATCTCCAGGCACTCGTCCGGGCCCACCCTGTCCCTTCCCTCGAAGACGAGGTCGAGGCTCTCCCCCACGGCCAGGTCGACCAGCGTCGCCAGCAGCGCGGCCGAGGCCTGCCGACCCACGCCGTCCTCCTCGCCGACCTCGTCACCGCCTTCGTCGCTGTCCACCAGCACGTCGAGGACGGTGAGCAGCAGCCCGTCCGCCGAACGCGCGGCCGCAGAAGGACCGAACACCCGCCAGGCGGCCGCCCGGTGCCGCCGCACGGTGTCACCGTCCAGCACGTCGTCGTAGAGCAGGGAGAGGTTGTGCACCACCTCCACCGCGGCGGCGGCCGGTACCGCCCGCCGCCGGTCCCCGCCGACCGCCCCGGCGCAGGCGAGCGTCAGCGCCGCGCGGACGAACTTCCCGCCCTGCCCGGGGCCTTCCCCGGACCAGCCGAACTGGTACGCCGCCACCTTCCCGGCGTTCCCGCCCAACCGGTCGACCCACGCACGCAGTTGACCCTCGCACGCCTCCCCGGCCGCCCGCAGCAGCCGCTCGGCCGACACCTCTCCCGTCACGACCCCGTCCCTTCGTCCGTTCCCCGCGCCTCCACCCGCGCACTGCGACGATCTTCCCCCGCCCCCGTGCCCCCCTGAGCACCGAGGTCCCCGCCGGAGCCTGCCGGGGCCTGCCGGAGCCTGCCGGAGCCGATCTGGTGGCGACGGGGGCGGTCCGCCTAGGGTGAGGCGACACCAATGTCGCCTGTGCAAAGGGTGGTTGAGGATGATCCGGCGCCGATCGCTGCTGACCTTCGCGGGTTTGGGAGGCGCGGCGCTGACACTGCCGGGTGCCGCCACCGCGCATGCCGTTCCCT
Organism: Streptomyces sp. XY431; assembly: GCF_001279805.1. NCBI lineage: Bacteria > Bacillati > Actinomycetota > Actinomycetes > Kitasatosporales > Streptomycetaceae > Streptomyces > Streptomyces sp. XY431. The sequence continues at coordinate 22,818 of NZ_LGDO01000512.1, read as the reverse complement.
CCCCCGTCCCCACTCCCACTGCCGCCGCCGGGCCGGGGCCGATCGACCTGCCGGGGCCGACCGTGCGGCGGACGGTCGGCACGGTGTCGCTGCGGCTGGTCGACCAGGACCGGCAGGACCCGTTCGCCCCGGCGCCGGGACCGCGCGAGCTGATGGTGCAGCTCTGGTACCCCGCGACCGGGACCGCCGGACGGGCGCGCGCGGCGTACACCACGGCGCGGGTGGCGGCCGTGCTGGAGCGGAGCGCCTTCCTCGACCCGGGCACGTTCGGCCGGTTGCGCCCGACCGCCCGGGTCGCCGCGCCGCCGGTCCCGGGAGCACTCCCGCTGTTGCTGCTGGGGCACGGCCGCAAGGGCGGGCGCAGCAACTGCACCGCGCTGGCAGAGGAGTTGGCCGCGCACGGCTATCTGGTCGCGGCGCTCGACCACACCTATGACGCGGCCGCCGTCGAGTTCCCGGACGGCCGGGTGGCGCTCAGCGTGCTGGAGGACGAGCCCGCCGACTGGGACGCCGCCGAGCGCAAGGAGATCGCCGTCCGCACCGCCGATCTCCGGTTCGTGGCAACGGAGTTGACCACCGGCCGGACGCTCCGGCGGCACACCGGGCTGCCGTGCGCCGATCCGGGGCGGATCGGTGTGCTCGGCCACTCGATGGGCGGCGCGGCGGCCGCCGAGGCGGTCCGGCAGGACCGGCGGTTCGCGGCCGGACTGGACCTGGACGGCGGACTCTTCGGCTCGCCGGTGCCGGACGAGGGCCTGGACCGGCCGTTCCTGCTGTTCACCGCGCTGGACGACCACGACACCTGGCGGCGCTGGCGCGAAGTGCACAACACCGTTCGGGATACATCGAAGGGCCGTTGAAACCGCCGGTTGCCGGGCGGGGTCAGTCAAGCGGGGGCTACTGAACCTCGCCAATACACCCATTGACCCGGATGCCGAAGAGCACCCGTACCAGCAGATTGCCGCAGACGTGATTCGGGCAATCCAGTCCGCCGAGCTTCGCGTCGGTGGGCGAGTGCCGTCGGAGTCGGCCTTGATGCAGACCTACGGCGTGGCCCGTAACACCGCGCGTCACGCTGTCGAGTTCCTGCGTGCGGAGGGGTGGGTTCGGACTCTGCCCCAGCGAGGGACGTTCGTGGTGGACCGAAACGACGAGGGCAAGCCAAGCGTGTAGGCGTGCCGCAGGAGCAGGCTGAGCCCCGGTTGATCCCTCACGGAAACGTGACGCGATCAACCGGGGTCCCCGCCCACTGCACTCGGCGCGCCCTCCCCAGCAGCGGAAGTCCGGGTCCGCCGCCCGTTGGTTGGCGTTGTCGGCCTACGTGATCTTGGCGTGGCATTCCCCCACCGGTCGTGGGTCAGCTCAGCAGTGCCCGGAACCGGGCGTTCTCTTCTTCGGCGTACGGGCCGAATCGGGCTGTGGCGTCATCGCTGACCACACGCACGAAAGCGGCCCTGTTGGCCTGGGTGGCCTGATTCCACTCAGGGAATCCACCGAGCCACGTACGGGCGGCCCGAGGCTCCCATCCGTACCCCATGAGGCGGACTGCCGTCTGTGCGGCGTCCACCCATGCGGGGCCGACAGCGGGCATGGCCCAGTCGACCAGGTAGCCGCGCTGGGATGCGATCAGGAGGTTGTGCGGGTTGGTGTCGGTGTGCAGCAGCGATGAGCCTTCGAGTGCTGCGGAGTCCCCGGGCCGAAGAACCTGGCTATACCGTTCGACCAGCAACGGGACACGCCCGCCGGCGGGCACGCGGCAGGAACGAGCGCGCTTGAGCACGTCGGCGACGATCGTCGCGTCTTGCGACTGGGGAGTGAGGTCGGCATGTCGGCCGTCCACGTAGTCAAAGGCGATCAGGTGCCATTCATCGGCGACGGCTTCCCAGCGCATCGCCGGGCCCACCTTGCCAACCGCTGCGTTGACAGCGGCTTCCGTACGCTGCGCTTCCCAGCTTCCGGAATCGGAGAGAAGCGCGCCCTTCAGGAACAGCCTTGCGGTCGCCGTCGAGAGGATCAGTGCCGTCCGGCAGGTGATCCCCTCCGGCACCGTCTCGGCGGCGAGCACCTCTCCAGCGTTCTTCTCGACCACCGCCCTTACCTCGCCGGGAAGTTCGTCCCAGCTGACGTGCGACTCCATGCTTCGAACCCCTTCGGCGAAAGGGAGGGCGCCCCGGTCGGACCCCCTCCCCGAACTCACATGGTCAGCCCTGCGTGGCACCGCACTTGACGCAGCGCATCTTGGCACTCCACATCTGGTACTGGTGGTCTCCGCCGGCCGGGCAGCTGCCGTTCCCCAGGATGTGCGCCGTGATCTTCTGTCGCATGGCCGTACTTCCCTTCATGTAGTTGCTGAACCTTGCAGGGGCCCGCTCCGACCGGTCGAGCTGTCCAAGGTCCGCCAGTCGGGGCAGGAGTCATGGGTGGCGCACTCCGATCAGTGCCGCCGGTGATTGGCCTCCCGGACCCGCGCCAGCAGCAGCGCTCGACGCTGACGCTCCTCTGCCGTCAGGGGCACCTCGGCGTGCTCCTCGGGGGTGAGGACCGGCCGAGGTCCGGAGGGGCGCTCGCACGGCCACGGGTGGTCCCTGATCCACTTGAACGGGTCTACAGGCTCAGGCTCCTCCGAGAGACCCTGCGGGGCTGTCCGCGAGTTGTCCTGACGGTCACTCATCCGAGTCCACCTCCGGGTTCTCGCACTCCTCTTCGTCAGCGTGCCGCTGACGCCACCGAACCAGGTGGCGCGCGATGGTGGGGTTAACGTCGGCCGGGTACTGCGCTGCGATCCCGTCGAAGTACAGGCACCCCGGGCACTCCGTCCCGGCATTGCGCTCGGACGCTTCAGAGAGCGCCCTCACACCGCACCCGCCCTACTACGGCACTTCGCTTCGTGCCCCTCACGGAGCCTCTGAATGTCGCGCACGGCGTCCTCGTCGCGAAGCTCTCCGGGGGCCTCGGCGAAGATGCCGACCCTGCGGTCGAACGACCGGCACACCGGGCACTCCGCCGGAGCCCCGGGGGCCCTCCCAGACTGCGTCACGCTGACCCCCGTCGGGACAGATGTCCGCACCACAGGTACAGGGAGGCCACTCCCGCAGGATGCCCAGGCCGATTGCCTTCGCCGGATATGCCGTCGCCTTCGTCCAGGGGGTGGTGGACGGCGGAGCCCCTTGACGGCGACTTGCCTTGCAGGGGGAGTGCCTCCTGGCGCCCGGGGCGTTCGCTGTCATCGGCTCCGCTCCTCTCCGTATTCGTACGGAAAGGCTGCCGTGACGGGTGTGCAGACAACAGGGACGGAACGTCCTACTTCTGATCGCTAATCAGCTACACCCAGGTTCTGCGCCAACCTCCGAAGTCCGGGCGGGCGCGCGGGTCCGGCCCAGAGATCGGCCACGATGGACACGGCAAGGGTGTGATGCCTCATCCAGCCGGGAGCAACCCGCTGAAGCTTCTCAAGGCTGGCCACCGCTCCCGCTGCATCACCGATGTCCGCCAAGGCGCGGGCGACGTCCAGGAGCAGCCAGGTGCGCCACGATGGAGGGGTATCGGCGCTGAGCCTCATGCCCCGGGCCAGCTCCAGAGCCTCGTCCGGCCGGGCATGCTGGACGGCCGGGCGGACCCGCTCGATTCGCACCGAGGAACGGCTGAAGATGCTGACCATCCGCCCGTCGGTGGGCGCCGGCAGCTGGGCGAGGCGCGTCGTCGCCTGTTCGGCGGTGAGCATCATGTCCGACGCGCCACCGTAGTCCCCATTGCGAGCCGTACTGGTTGCGGCCGACATGATCAGGCCGCCCCAGACCCGCAGGCCTTCAGCACTTGTGGAGTGCTCCCTCTCGACACCGTCGGCGGCGTGAACCGCAAGGGCTTGGGCGTCGTCCAGCCGGTTCTGGCGTTGGTAGGCCCAGGCCACCGAGTTGCAGATCATCGCGGGCAGCAAGGGATCCTCGGAGGAGTCTGCCGCCGCTATCGCCCGCTCCAGACTGGACAGACCGAGATCGGTCTTGCCCAGCCGGATGGCGAGATGGCCACCCAGTTGAAGGGCCTTTCCCAGCGCGTGCTGCCCCTCCAGTCGATCCCGTCCCTTGCCCACGGCGGCAGCAAGGCGCGCGTCGGCGATGACGCCGGGCAGCACTTCCATGACACGGCCGAACTCGGCGGCGTGGTACAGCGTCCAGGCGTCCGCGATTTCGGCCCGGAGCATCGGCAGCGAGAGCCGGTCTGCCCCGTCGGACACAGGAGGTGGAGCAAACAGTGGCGGCATGATGGCGCGACGGACGGCGACCAGTTCCGGCGGCTCGGCATCACCGGTGGACGGCACGGCGGGAGGATCCCCCAGGAGCGTCGTCAGTTCGACGTCAAGGCCTTTGGCCAAGGCGTGAAGCGTGGGCAACCTCGCGGATTGCTTGCGCCTCTGCTCCAACTTCCGGACGACGTCCACGGACACGCCGGACTTCTCCGCCAGGCCTTCCTGCGTCAGATCCGCCATCCTGCGCAGCTTGGCCAGGCGGTCCCCAAGGTGGTCGTTCGCCATGGGCCCGACACTACGCCTCGGCGAACGTGGGACGGGGAGCTCTCTCCGGTCAACAGCAAGGCCCCTGCCCACCCTTGTATGGGGTGGGCAGGGGCCGGGGCCTCGCCAAGCACTGTTCGTCCGAAGCATGGTTATGCGGTTGAGATGGTCGCGAGCCCCGCAAATCCACAGGTCAGGGGCCAGACGAGCCCGAGCTGACGACCTTGGAACCCGTACAACCTCCGAGCGGCTATACGCTAGCGGGGGGCGAAACGGACATATGGGGGTCTACCCCCAGGGTCGGACAGGGCTGGATGCGACGGCCGAACATGAGTATGCGGGCCCAGCGAGCAGGACTATGCTCCGCGGCTTGGTGGCCTCAGAGGTCGGCAGGGTGCCGGCCAACCGGCCTCGCCCGCCCCGGCCGGGGCCGCGCCGCCCGCGCGGTCACACCTTCGTATGCGCTCTTGCGCCCGTGGTGCCAGCGGCATAGCGCCTGGAGGTTGTCGAGGCTGTGGTCGTCGCCCGGCCGGATGTGGTCCACGTCCGTCGCCGCCTCCGTGCACCGGTCGCCATCGCGCGTGACTGCCACGCAACGCCACGCGTCGCGGCGTAGCACCACCTGGCGGCGGGTCGGCCAGTCCGAGGGTAGGCGCTCACGCCGCGTGCTACCGCTCCACGCCATAATTTCCACCTACCTAAAACCCCATACTTGGGACAGATTTTGGACCGCTTGTCCAAGACCGGGCGATCTTCCCGTGGGTTTTCGCCTGTGTGTCTCCTGACTACCTTCGATTCCATAGCTATACATGTGGCCATGACTCGAACGACAGAGCGCAAGGCGCGCCCGCAGGTCGAACTCCGCTTTGGTGGCTTGCACTTGACCATTGATCGGGTGCCCGTTTGGTTGGTCACGTTCGTGACTGCCGGAGGTGGAAGCCTGGTCGCGTGGTGGACCCAGCGATGACCAGGTCAGAACGACGGGCTCTTCGCCTGGAAGTCCCGCCGGGTCTTCGCCGCATGGCAGGCCAGGCAGAGGAGTTGGACGTTCTCGACCACGTCCTCCCCGCCGTGAGCGATGGGGAGGACGTGGTCGACCTCCAACCCGGAGGCGAGGTGCGATATGCCGCAACGGGCGCACACGCCACCGCCGTTGGCCCTCACCGTGCGGCGCATGTCCGCCGCCGCGTCATAGCGTCGGGCGACTTCCCGCCACCGCTGGAACCGGGCCTTGAACGGCCCGCTCGCAGCGAACGCCCGATGGTGGCCGTCGCACCGACCGCAGAGGGTCGCCGTGCCGGAACATTCGATGCAGCGCACGGCGCCCCCCGTCATCGTCCCGGCCGTGAACGTTGGTGATAGCCGGACGGCCGCACTTGACTGGCAGGGCCGTCGTACGCGAGTCACCGTGTGTATACGGAATTCTCCGCACATCGAAAGGCCCTCATCGTGCGTATCAGAACCCTGCTGGCCACCCTCGCCCTGGCCGCCACCGCCGTACCCGCCGTCGCTCTCGGCGCCGGAACGGCCCAGGCCGCGCCGCTTCTCTGCGGAACGCTCCCGGCGGACTACATCGGGCACACGTATTTCGTTGTCACCCAGGGAAGAGCGAACAACCCCGGTTTCTCGGCGACGTTCGACAGCGATGGCACACTGCGGAGCCGTGGACTCGTCGCGGGCCGCTGGTCATCAAGCGTGGCTCAGCTCAGCGTATCGGCGCTGCTTGCCGATGCTGTGAGCACCTTCCGGGGCTGCGATGGAAGCCTGACCACCCCAGGCTTCGTGAGCCTCCTCGGCAAAGACCTGCAGAGCGGCGACACGCTAGTACTGACTCTCACGCTGGTGAGCTAACACCCGCTCCTGGGGCGCCGGGTGGCCCGGTGCCCCTTGACGGCTTCGGTCGCCCTCCGCGGATCGCCCTTGACGAACGTCAACACGTACTGGTGGATGCGCCCGAACTTCCGCGACCGGTTCCACTGCGCCGGCAGACGCATCGCCATCGTGCCGATGGTGTTCATCAGGATGCCGTCGTTGTAGAGGCGGGCACCGGCAACGCTCGTGGGCGGCGATCGTGTGCTGAACGAGGCCCCGGATCATCCCGGCCCTGTCCCGCACCTCACCGACCACCCAGGTCGAGAACCGGTCGTCGGCCAGGCACCGCACCGACTCGGCGATGATCGCCTCGTATGCCACCGCGAAGTCGTCCCGGGACATCGCCGACAGGTCGGCGGAGAGGGGGAGATCACCCAACGGACGCACGGAACAACGCTATTGGCGTTCACGCTGGTCATCCGTGAAGCTGTTCGTTCCTGGCCTCGTTGGGCGTCATGTCGGCTGGGATCTCGAACGACGAGATCACCTCGCCCCGGCGGCGTTCCAGCAATTCGATGTTACGGAGCTTGATCCGGTCCGGGCTCCCGTAGTGGTTGCTGCTGAGGATCTCCCGCTGCCAGACGGGCGGGTCTGCGGTGAGTTCCTTCTCGCTCAGCGTCGCCCAGCGGCCCGTGGTTACCGGGTCATTGAGGCCGAGCAGGTAGCGGAGAGCCTCGAACCCGGCCCAGGCGTCCGAGTAGCTCTGCGCGTGGTGGCTGGTCAGAGACGGCGGACGAGTCCGCCCGGGTCCCGCGAGACCGAGCTTCGCCGTCACCTCGCCCAAGGCTTCGCTGGTATTCACCCAGCCCGTGAAGACATCCTCCGCCTCCTTGACTGCGGCGCGCGCCCGGTCCTGACCCCCCTCGAACTTCTGCATGAGCTTGGTGCGCCATGCGGCGAGGACCTCCTTGTCCTCGGCCATCCCGTTGTAGCGGCGCCGGATTGAATGGAGTTGCTCTGCAGCTACCTGGATCTCCAGGACGGCGTCCTGCCGGCGGGCCCGGACGTCCATCGGCTTGAACGACGCCTTGGGCTTCGGGCCGCCACTGGCGTGCATCCGGTGTTCGTTCAGTCAGGCATGGACTACCTTGCGCGCCTCCGCAGTGATGAGCGGGAACGCATCCATGAGGTCAATGACCCTGCAGTAAGCGTCCTGGACGTCCTGCCATGCGTCGGCGACCACCTCTGGCACTGATCCGTCGTGCCACGGATCACTGGCGACGAGAGAACCCATGCCGCCCCGAATTCGCGTGACCTCCTTGTCGAGGTCATCATCCTGGCTGTTCAACAAAAGAGCCCTCCGGTCGAGTACGGGCCGCCGAGGACGGTGGCCTGCGGGTCCTGTCCCGCACTGGGGGGCGCATGGGTAGAGCGGGGTGGGACGGCGGAACGCCGGGGTGTTGAAGTGTCGAAGTGATGATGACGCCGGGTTAACCCCCTAAGAAATGTGATCTATACCGGGGGACGGGTGCACTTCTACACAACTACACAAACCGCAGGTCAGGACCGGTGCGGTCGTCCTGCTGCTGTGTAGGCGGGTAACGGGCAGGGAGTCCTAACCTCTCCCGGCGTTACCTATTCGTGACCCATTACCGATGGAGGACCCTCGCAGTCCCGACACCGCCGGTCGACGGGGGCGGTAGGTGTCTTCGGGGCCCGCCTACGTCTCAACCGGGGAATACAGGCATGGAACAGGCATGGAAACGGCCCACCACCGGCTGTCCGGGTGGTGGGCCGTTAGGCGGTTGGCTTGTTAGGCGCCGAGCATCTTTCGCTCAGTGGCGGTGAGCGGGCGGATCCGCTTGCTTCGCTCCTTCAGAATCTCGGGCCCGAACTGAACCGGCGTGACTCCGTCCTCTTGGACCACCAACTCGCCCTTGAACATTCGCCACCCCCGCAGGACTACGCCCCGCAGCAACGTGCGCCACTGGGTACGTCCAATGGGAAGGTCCCGGGACGTGTTGGCGAGGTTGCCACCGGCCAACAGCTCCCCGACAGCCTTGAGCACGAGGGGAACCATGTCGCTGTCGGCGTCGAGGTACGCCGGGGCCTTCGGGTGTTCACGGACCACCTTGAACGGGAACGGCGCGAACCCACTGATCCACCGACCCTGCTCCCGTCGCTCCTGGTGGGCAGCGAGGATGCGTTCCGTCATCATCTGCCGCTCCCACTCGGCGAGCGCCACGAGGATGAGGGCAATGAGTCGGCCGCCGGGCGTGGCCGTGTTGAGCGACCCATCGGCGGTGGCAAGGATCACACGTCGGTCCGGCGTCTCGGCCCAGGCGACCAGGTTAAGGAACTCACGAACGCTACGGCTGTACCTGTCCAGCTTCCACGCCCAGACGTGGGTGGGCCGGTAGGCCATGAGGGACGACATACCGTCCCGGTCGGAGAGCGGGGTCGCACCGCTCACACCGTCGTCGATAAACACCTCCGCCCTCTCCGGGTCGTGCCCGGCGGCACGGATGGAGTCCTTACAGGCCCGGAGCTGTACGTCGAGGGCGGTGGAGGCGTCGTCGGAGCGGGACAGCCGGAGGCTGATTGCGATCCGGACCTCGGGTTGAAACGTGGCCGGGAGGACGGTGGTCTGCATGGTGGTGGTGGAGGAGGGCAAGGGTCTTCCCCTACGTACGGGGCGTGCCTCCGGGGCGCGTGTCCCGAGGGGGACACAGTTCGCGCGAGCACCAGCGCGGTTGGGGGCGGCACTTGCGGCAGCGCGACTCCGGCCATCTGAGCTTCACGGACCTGCCGCACGCGGCCGGCCCGGGGCACCTGGCCGAGCACGCGCCGCCGGAGGTCTACGCCCAACTGTTCGGCACCATCGCACCGGAGCGCGCGACCGAGCTGGCGCGGACGTATGTGCGCGCGTACTTCGACCGGTTCCTGCGCGGGCGCCCCTCGCCGCTGCTGAACGTGCCCTCGCCGCGCCACCCGGAGATCTCGTTCGTCTGGAGCCGCGGCTGAGGAGGGGATCCGGCCACCGACGCACCGCAGCCGCCGACATCCCGACCCCTCGGGGGCGCCCGGCGACCCCGGGAATGCCGGGCACCCCTGCGCTGCCCGGCGGCCCCGGGCCCGCTCCGCGCTATCCGGCGGCCTCGGGGTCGCGGCCGAAGAACCCGGCGAGCCGGTCGTACACCGGCGCGTCCTCGGCGACCGCGACCTCCGGGCCGAAGGCGTGCTGCTCCTCCTCGCTCCCCCGGTACTCGGGCCGCAGCGCGCCGCGCGCCCAGGCCAGCGCCGCCCGCCCGACCTCCTGGTCCAGCCCGGCGGTGGACTGGCCGGTGGCCCGGGCGAGGTCCCATCCGTGCGCGGCGAACTCGGCGATCTGCTGGTCCACCGGGAAGCGGGCCGGCAGTTCCCCGACGCCGGGGATCTCGATGACGCCGCCGAGGTCGCCCGCCCCGCGCCAGGCGGCCACCAGGCGCTCCGCGCCGGCCTCGAAGCGGTGCAGCCAGTCGTCCTCGACCCGGTCGAAGGGCTCCGACCAGTCGGGCGTGCCGCCCTCCGCCCGGACGGTGAACTGCCGCAGGTCGTTCAGCAGGTGACTGATCAGCTGGCCGACGTCCCAGGAACGGCAGGGGGTCGGGTGGCCGGCGAGTTCGGTGCCGATGCCGTCGATCAGGCCGGCGGTCTGCGCCAGCGCGCGGGCGAGCAGCTCGATCGGGTCTTCCGCTCCGGTCATGACGCACCTCTCCGTCGGCGGGGCCGCTCCGGCCCCTCGCGCGGGACCCGTGCGCCGGCGCGCGGCCGGTCGGACGCGCGCCCGCACACGTGGTCGGACCGGCCGATCGTAAACGCGGGCACCGACAACCGGCCCGGAGCAACACCCCGGGCCGGTCGTCGGCGTGTCAGGCCGGAGGGTCAGCCGGCGAAGCCGCCGTCCACGGCGATCTCGGCGCCGGTGATGTACCGGCCCTCCGCACCGGCCAGGTGCGCGATCGTGGCGGCGACGTCGGAGGGCCGGCCGAAGCCGCCGACCGCGGTGAAGCCGGACTGGAAGTCGGCGCCCGGGCCGTCCGCCGGGTTCAGCTCGGTGTCGATCGGGCCGGGGTGGATCACATTGACGGTGATCCCGCGCGGGCCCAGCTCGCGGGCCAGCGACTTGGTGAGCCCGATCATCGCGGCCTTGCTGGTGGCGTAGAGGCTGCCGCCCCCGAAGGCGGCGCGCTTGGCCATGCAGCTGCCGATGGTGACGATCCGCCCGCCCTCGGTCAGATGGGCCACGGCCGCCTGGGCGAACAGGTACGGCGCCCGGACGTTGACCTCCAGCACCCGGTCGACGTCGGCGAGGCCGGTCTCCTCGATCGGGCCCATGTGGCCCACCCCGGCGTTGTTGACCAGGATGTCGAGGCGGCCGAAGCGCTCGGCCACCGCCTCGACCACGGCGCGGACCTCCTCCGGGTCGGCGCTGTCGGCCCGGACCGCCCAGCCGCGCCGGCCCATCGCGGTGATCTTGGCCGCGACGGCCTCGGCCCGCTCGGCACTGCCCAGGTAGGTCACCACCACATCGGCGCCGTCCTCGGCGAGCCGCAGGGCCACCGCCTCGCCGATCCCCCGGCTGCCGCCGGTCACCAGAGCCACCTTGCCGTCGAGCGCCGCGATACCGGTCGTGATCGTCATCTCGTCAGAACTCCTTGTGTCGTTCGTGGACATGACTCGATCCTCGGCCGTGGCGGCCCGGGAGTCCGGCGGTATTCGGACCTCGCGTTCAACGTTCAACTACCACCGGCGTGCCCCGATCCGCGCGCCCCCCCGACTCGCACGCCCCGGCTCGCGCGCGCCGTACGCCGGGTCCGCCCCGCTCCCGACACGCCGAACGGCCGCCCCGGGGGCAGGGCGGCCGTTCGGTCCACCGGGGTGCGGGCCCGGTGGGGCGGGGTCAGAAGGACAGGGTCTGACCCGGGAAAATGAGGTTCGGGTTGGCACCGATCGCCTTGACGTTCCGGGCGTGCAGGCCGGCCGTGTCGAGGCCGAACTTGGCGGCGATGCCGCTCAGCGTGTCGCCGCTCTTGACGACGTAGCCGCCGCCGGTGAAGCCCTTCTCGGGCGCGGCGGGCCCAGCGGCGGGCGCGGCGGCGGGCGCGGCGGGCTTCGCGGCGCCCTGCGGCGGGGTCTGCGCCGGGGCCTTGCGGGCGGGCGACTTCTGGCTCTGGGCGGGGGCCTGGTCCGCCTTGGCCGGCTGCTGCTTGGCCGGCTGCTGCTTGGCCGGCTGCGGCGCCTTGGGCTCCGGGTCGGGCGTGTCGGCGACGGCGGCGGGCGCACCGCCGCGGCTCAGGCCCGCCTTGGCGGAGCAGACCGGCCAGGCGCCGGGGCCCTGCGAGGCGAGGACCTTCTCGGCGACGGCGATCTGCTGCGCCCTGCTCGCCTGGTTGGCCTGCGGGGCGTAGGCGGAGCCGCCGTACGCCCGCCAGGTCGAGGGGGTGAACTGCAGTCCGCCGAAGAAGCCGTTGCCGGTGCTGATGCTCCAGTTGCCACCGCTCTCGCACTGGGCGACGGCGTCCCAGGCGGAGGCGGGGGCGGCAGCGGCCGAGGTGGCCGTGACGAGGCCGGCCACCGGCAGGGCCGCGACAGCGGCGCCCGCCACCACGGCCATCCGAACGCGGTTGCGCTTGGTGGCGGTGGTGGTGGCAGCGGCGGTCTCGTGACGGGGATTCATGGAAGTCCTTTCGGCAGGCCCCGGGCAGGCATGCGGAACCAGGCCCCTGCCGGGGCCGGGTGTCGCTCCCTCACTCGATGGGCGGCCGCGCACGTGTCCGACGTGCCGTGCCGCCCCGGCCACCCTCCGCTCGCCGACTGCCTGTTGAGGCCGGTCGCGTCGACGGCCACCGCCCTGGTGCCGATGGTCGGTCGGCGGGCCGTGGGTCGGGGGTGAACCCGGGTGGTGCTCGTTGCACCGCCAAAGAAGCTACGGGCGCTACCGGGCCGCATCAAGCAATTCTTGGTCGTCCCAGGTCAGTCGACTGTTACCGGCGGTATTGATCATGAAACCGACCCGGAAACGACCGACTTTGACCGCATTCCCCGGCCCAAACGGTCGATTTCCGTGCGCTCGCTCACATCGGGTCGGCCGAAAGTCCGGGCGCTTTATCGACTTACCGTCACCGATGACTGACGCGCCGTCACCTCGCCGACCGGAGTTCCCGGTTCCATCGACCGCCGAGGTGGTGTTCGCCACTGCAACTACCCAGCGTGAGCGGAAAGTCACTCGGCGCATGGCACACGACCCGTCCTTGCACGCACCGACCGGCCGACGTTGCGTCACTGCGACGACCCGTCAGCACCCCTCAGCCGACGCCGCCCAGCCCCGCGTCCCGGGCCAGCAGCGCCGCCTGCACCCGGTTCTCGTACCCCAGCTTGGCCAGGATCCGGCTGACGTACGTCTTCACCGTCGCCTCGCTCATATGGATCCGGGCCCCGGCGTCCGCGTTGGACAGCCCCTCGCCCAGCAGCGCCAGCACCTCCAGCTCGCGCTCGGTCAGCACCTCCAGCCGCTGCCGGGCCCGGGCACCGCGCGCCGCGACCGGCCCCGCCGGCCCGCCCGCCAGCGAGTCGACGATGTGCCGGGTCGCGGCGGGCGACAGGAAGGCGTGCCCGGTGGCGGCCGCCCGGACGGCCTGGATCAGCTCGGCCGGCGCGGTGTCCTTCAACAGGAAGCCGGCGCCACCGTCGCTCACGGCGCGCAGCACGTTGTCGCGCTCCCCGAAGGTGGTGAGGATCAGCGCCCGCGCGCCGGGTGCGACCCTCGGCAGCTCGGCGAGCGCCGACAGGCCGTCCAGCACCGGCATCTGAATGTCCAGCAGGACGACGTCCACCCGGTGCGCGCGGGCCAGTTCCAGCGCCTGCCGACCGTCGGCGGCCTCGGCCACCACGTCGATGTCGTCGGCGGAGGACAGGATCATCCTGATCCCGGCCCGGATGAGCGGCTCGTCATCGGCGACGAGGACTCGGATCACTGCTGGTCATCCCCTTGGTACTGGTCCGGACGGTGCGGCGGCGGACCGGCCGGTGCCCCGCGGACCATCCTGGCATCCCCGTCGCTCACTGCTTCACCCGGTAGTGCTGCTTCTCGACCAGCACCCCGTCCTTGAAGCAGAAGCGGACGACGGCGTCCTCGCCCCAGGCGGTCCCCCCGTTGTCGTCGGAGAGGAAGCGGACACAGTCCGCCCCGGCCGGTGGCGTGGGGCCGCTGCCCTCCAGGTTCCGTAGGAAGAAGTCGCTGCCCGGCGGCAGTTGCCGCCGCACCTCCGCCTCCGGGGTGCCGAGCTCCAGACTGTCGTAGACCGACCGCTTCACCGTGGAGTCCTCGGCCGTCCGGACGAAGCCGATCACGCCCCAGACCAGCAGCCCGAGCACGGCCAGCAGCACCGCGGCTCCGCCGACCGCGCAGCCGATCGCCGGGCTGCGGCGCTTCGGCGCCCCGGCCACCGCCCCGGGCACCCCGCCCGGCCCGCCGTCCACCGCCCAGTCCACCGCCCAATCTGTGACCCGGCCCGCAGCCCCGGCCTCCGGACCGGCCGCCGACCCGGCGTCGACGCCCTGGGCCCCGGCGCCCTCCGCGCCCCGGTACGGCAGCACAGCGGCCAGCCGGAACCCGGCCCCCGGGGTCGGACCGGCGTGCACCATGCCGCCGACCAGCCGCGCCCGCTCGCGCAGCCCGGTCAGCCCCTGGCCTCCGCTGACCACCGCCGGGGCGGCGCCACCGGCGCGCACGCCCGCCGGCTCGGGCGCCGCCGGGTTCACCACCTCCACCACCAGCGCGTCCGGCTCGTAGCGCAGCGCCACCGTGATCGGCGCCCCGGGGGCGTGCTTGTGCGCGTTGGTCAGCGCCTCCTGCACCACCCGGTACGCCGCGTGCCCGGCGGACGCGGCCAGCGGACGGCGCTCGCCGTCCCGGACCAGCGAGACCGGGGTACCGGCCGCGCGGGAGGAGTCGACCAGCCCCTCGATCCCGTCCACACCCCCGGTCCCGACGCCACCGGCCCCCGCCGCCCCGGCTCCGATTCCGACCCCGGCTCCGGCCACCGACGGGGACCCCGGCCCCGGCGGGAGCGCCGTCGACTCGTCGTGCAGCACGCCGACCACCTCGCGCAGCTCCCGCATCGCACCGACCGCGGCCAGCCGCAGCACCCCGACCGCCTCGCGCTGCCGGTCGGTCAGGGTCCGGTCGACCTCCAGTGCCCCCGTGTGCACCGAGATCAGGGCCAGCTGGTGGCCCAGGCTGTCGTGCATGTCCTGGGCGATCCGGTGCCGCTCGCGCAGCCGCGCCTGGTGCGCGATCATCGCGTGCTCGCGCACCAGCTGCTCGTTGCGCTCGCGCAGCGCGTCGGTCAGAGCCCGGCGCTGCGCCCGGTACCGGCCCCAGAGCGCGGGCAGCACGGCGAGCAGCAGGTAGCCGCCCAGCGAGAACCCGACGATCAGGTCGACCGGGACCTGCCCGGCGTCCTTCAGCACCCCGAACAGGGTCATCAGCGCCCAGCCGGCGACGAAGGAGCCGGCCAGCACCCCGACCCGGCGGACCCTGGCACCGGCCGACCAGCCGACGCAGACCAGCAGCGGCAGCGTGCCGCCGCCGACACCGCCGGCCAGGGCGGTGAGCACCAGGGCGGTCGCGGGAATTCCCCGGCGCACCAGGAAGAGCAGGGCGGCGGCCGCACTCATCGGCAGGGCCAGCCCGGTGTGGCTGACCAGCTCGATCGGCGCGGCGAGCCCGCCGATCAGCAGCGCACCCACCAGCTCGCGAACCACCAGCCCGCGCCGCCAGGGCCCGGGCAGTGCCGTTCGAACCGCCTTCGACCAGGCTCTCGCTATGACGTCCACCCGTCGAGGCTAGCGAATCGCCCCTGGTCAGCACCGTCACCGTTCGTCGCCGCCGGCTCCGACGAAAGTCGTTCCCGGTCCGCCGCGCCGCACCCAGTGCCCGGGCCCGCACCACCCCCCGGCACCCCCGGGCCCGTGGGCCGGACGCGTCAGCTGAACCCGGTGAGCAGCAGCGCGACATCGTCGACCCGGTGCGTGGAACCGACCTCCCGCAGCACCCGGTCGGCCAGGCCGTCCAGCCCGGCCGCCGCGATCAGCCGGCCGACCTCCGGGCCCGCCAGCGCCGCCCGCAGCCGGTCCACTCCCGCGTCGATCTCCACCGCCGGGTCCTCGACCAGGCCGTCGGTGTACAGGGCGAGCACCGATCCCGGCTCCAGCCGCAGGTCGCTGATCGGGTACACGGCGTGCTGGTCGACGCCGAGCAGCGGCCCGCCCGGCACTTCCAGCGCCTCGGCCCGCCCGTCCGGGTGGCGCAGCACCGGCGGCAGGTGGCCGGCCCGGGCGAGCAGGGCGGTGCCCTCCCCCGGGGTGAGGCGGACCAGGCAGCAGCTGGCGAGCAGTCCGGGATCGAGGTCGAGCAGCAGCTGATTGGTCCTGGCGAGCACCTCGTCCGGCGGGTTGCCGCCGGTGGCGAAGGCCCGCACGGCGCTGCGCAGCTGGCCCATGGTGGCGGCGGCGCCGACGCTGTGGCCCTCGACGTCGCCGATGACCAGGCAGAGGTCCCGCCCGGTGACGATGGCGTCGTACCAGTCGCCGCCGATCTCCATGCCCTGGGTGCCGGGCAGGTAGCGGGCCGCGATCCGGACCCGGTCCAGGCGCGGCAGCCGGTGCGGGAGCAGTGCCTGCTGGAGGCCCCGGGCGAGGGTGAACTCGGCGTCGTACAGCCGGGCGCGTTCCAGGGCCTGGGCGATGAAGCCGGCCAGCGCGGTGAGCAGGCCGCGCTCCTCCAGGGTGAACGGCCGGGGCCGGTCGAAGCCGAGGATGCAGCTGCCGACCGGGTGGCCGGAGGCGATCAGCGGCAGGAACGCCCAGGCGCCCATGTCGTCCAGCGCCAGTCCGGGATAGGCGGCGGCGAGCTGCCCGACGTTCTCGAAGAAGATCGGGGTGCCGGTGCTGAGGGTCTCGGCCCCGGGCACCCGGGCGCCGACCGGGGTGCCCTCGAAGCGGTCGAGGAAGCCGTCGGGGTAGCCGCTCTGCGAGACCAGGTGCAGGTGCTTCTCCCGGATCGTGTAGATGGCGAGCTCCTGTCCGCCGAGGGCCGGGAGGATCTCGTCGGCCACCGCCCGGCAGACCTCGCGGACGGTGACCGCCTCGCTCAGCGCGCTGGCCAGCTGGAGCAGGTGGTACATGACGCCGAGGCCGGTCCAGGTGCCGGGCGGGGCGGGTTCGGCGGCCGGGGCGGCGGCGTCGGGCGGCGGTTCGGCGGCGACCACCCGGCCGGTGACGCCGTGCGCGTCGGGGTAGAGCGAGAAGGCCAGCCAGTGGTCCGGCGGCCGGCGGGCGAGGAAGGCGGTGGGCTGCTGAGAGAGCAGCGCGGCGCGGTAGCGGTTCTCGTACACCGGGTCGGACAGCCAGGGCAGCACCTGCCACGGGTGGTGGCCGACCAGGTCCTCGCGGCGGGCCTGGAGCAGCAGTTCGACGCTGTGGTTGGCGTAGGTGATCCGGCCGTCCGGGTCGAGCGAGAAGACGCCCTCGCGCAGCCGCTCCACGGCGGCGGCCGCGGCGGTGCCGGTACGGGTGTCGAGCACGGCGCCGACCAGGCGCCCGCGGGCCCCGGGGCCGTCGCGGGGCACCCGGGCCCAGAGCTCGACGGGGTAGGGGTGGCCGTCCCGGTCCAGTACCCGCAGCCGTGCGGCGAGCACCCGGCCCCGGTCGAGGGCTCCGCGCACGGCGGCCCGGAACTCCGGCAGGTCGCCGGGGGCGATCCGGGCGGCCAGGCTCTCGGCGCGGCCGTCGAAGTCGCCCGGGGCGAGCCCGAAGATCTCGCAGAACTGGTCGTCGGCGGTGACTTCGCCGAGCGCCACGTCCCAGTCGAAGAGGCCGACCCGGGTGGTCGGCGCGGAGGGCGGGGTGAGTTCGACGACCGTGGTCTCGCCGTTCGGCTCCACCGGGTGGCCGGCCGCCTCCAGCCCGGCCAGTCCCGCGGCCAGCCGGGCGGCGACCGCGCGCACATGGCGGAGCGCGCCCTCGGGCACGCCGTCGTCGGTGGCCGCCCAGAGCACCCCGAGCACCCCGAAGACCTCCTCGCCCACCCGCACCGGGACGCTGGCGGAGGCGAAGTCGTAGGGCAGGCCGACGGCGAGCTGCGGGAAGCGCCGCATGGTGTCCTCGGTGTCGGCGAGCAGGACCGTGCGGCCGGTGCGGTAGCTGACCGCGATCGGCAGCGGACCGGCGGCGGCGATCCGCCGGAACGGGCCGAGCACGGACAGCGGCACGCCGGCGACCGCGCACAGCACCAGCGAGCGGCGGTCGCGGGAGCGCAGGTACACGGTCGCGCCGTGCGCGTCGGTGCCGCCGAGCACCGTCCGGACGGCGGAGGTCAGCAGTGCCTCCCGCTCCCGCGCGGGGCCCCGGCCCGCCGGCCCCAGCGGGTCCTGGGCAGCACCCGTCCCTGGACGGCGCGGGTCGGGGCGCACCGCCCGGGCATCCCCGTCGCTGGGAGGCGGACCGGGCGGGTCCGCCGGAACACCCTGGCGCATCCTCTCTTGCTACGCCGGGCCCCAGGGGCTGTCAAGGCGAACCCCGTCCGCCCCGGCGTGCCCACCGGCCCCGTCGGCGCCACCATCGTGCCCATGACACCCCGCACCCCGGGCCCCGGCCCGACCACCGTGGTCAATCCGAAAGGCCACCGCGACGACCCGGCCTTCGCCGACGGGGGCCGCCCACGGGGGCCGCTCGGGCCGGTGGCTTGGGTATTCTCCGTGGACAGTGCAGCGCGAGGGCTGCCCCGGGGGAAGACGAGTGGCGAAGCATGGGGAGCACACCGGCCGACCGATCGGCGGGCGACGCGTCCTGGCGGTGGGACGGCGAGGACGAGGGCGGGACGACCGCGCCCGCCGACGTGGTGAGCGGTGGTGAGGACGGCGGCGGCGGGCCCCGGCCGAGCCGGCGGCGGCTGCTGATCGGCGCCGGGGTGCTGGCGGCGGGCGCCGCCGTCTGGGGGGTGTCCCGGCGGATGAACGCTTCCCCGACCGAGAAGTCGCAGCCGCAGCCACTGCCCAGCAAACTGTCCGGGGCCGAGCCGCTCTGGGTGTACCGGGGGTCGGAGCCGATGACGCCGGGCCGACTGAGCGGCCGGCTGTTCGCGCCCGCCTATGTGACGGCCAACGGCCTGCGGATCCTCGACGCGGCGACCGGCGCCGTGGTCGGCACCGTCGAGGAGCCGGCGGTCAGGAGCCGGCCGGAGGACTCACCGCTGTTCGTCGGGGCGGGGCTGCTCTTCACCAGCTCGACCGGCCATGTGGACGCCCGCGCGCTGACCGGCCCGGCCGCCGGCTGGAGCCAGCCGCTCCCGCCCGAGCTGGGCGAGCAGATCACGCTCTTCGGCAGCGACGGCGCACAGGTCTACGGCACGGTCGGCCGCCGGGCCGACCCCCGGGGCGCCCTGTTCGCCGTGGACGCCACCGGCCGCGGCCTGCTCTGGTCCCGCCCGCTCGCGGAGCGCGGCGAGAGCGCCGTCACGGTGCTGCCCATCGGCGGCCGGCTCCTCACCTGGGACTCCGACCCGACCGCCGGCATGTCGCTGGTGGACGGCACCACCGGGCGGCGGCTCTGGACCACCGCGGGCTCCGCCCCGGCCTGGTCCATGATGGACGCCCGGCACGTCTACCTGCCGAACTCCGGGGCCGCCGGCGTCCAGGCCCTGCGCCTGGAGGACGGCGCGCCGCGCTGGTCGGTGCGCCCCGGGCCGGGCGAGCAGTGGCGTGCCCTGCCGCCGCTCAGCGACGACTACCGGGTGTACGTGCCGCGCGACAACGGGCTGATCACCGCGCACGAGGCGGGCAGCGGCGAGCAGACCTGGCAGTGCCAGCTGCCGTTCCGGCTGGACCGCCGCTCGCGGCCGCTGCTGCTCAGCTCCGCGCTGCTGGTACCGGGCCCGGCGGCCGCGGGCGTCCTCGCCGTCGAGGCGGAGAACGGCCGACTGTCCACGATCTTCGCCGACACCGGTCCTGGGGTCGACGTGTGGTCGGTCGCCAGCGACGGCACCCGCCTCTACGCGGGCCACGACTCCACCCTGTACTGCCTGGGCCCGCTGCCCGTCCCCTGAACGGTCGGCGCCTTCGACGACGAACGCCGACCCCGCAGGCCCGCTGGCTCCCCGACCGCAGGATGACGCCGTGCCGATTCGCCCGATCTCGCCCGACCGCCTCGTCGAGCTGCTCGCCGACCGCATCGCCGCCCTGCCGGGAGCCGGTGACCGCCGGCTCCGGGTTGCTGTGGACGGCGCCCCCGCCGCCCGCCCCGGGGAGCTGGCGGACGCCCTGGTCGAGCCGCTGCGGCTGCGCGGCCTGCCGACCCTGCGGGTCCCGGCGGCCGGCTTCCTCCGCCCGGCCTCGGTCCGGCTGGAGTACGGCAAGCAGGACGCGGACGCCTACCACGACCTGTGGCTCGACGACGGGGCGCTGCTGCGCGAGGTCCTGGACCCGCTGGAACCGGGCGGCAGCGGCCGGGTGCTCCCGTCACTGCGCGACCCGGTGACCGACCGCGCCACCCGCGCCCCCTACACCGAACTGCCGCCCGGCGGGGTCCTGCTGCTGGACGGCGCACTGCTGCTCGGCCGCTGGCTCCCGCTGGAGCTGACCGTCCACCTGGCTCTCTCCCCCGCCGCCCTGGAACGCCGAACCGCGCCGGAGGAGCGGTGGACCCTTCCCGCCTTCGCCCGCTACGCGGCGGAGACGATTCCGGCCGAAGCTGCCGACCTGACCGTCCGCTTCGACGACCCCCGGCACCCGGCCCTGGTCGAGTCGCCCTGAGGCTTCAGCGGCGGGTGCCCCGCCCGCGCGGGCCCGGGCCTCGGCCCTGCGGGGCCGGGCCGCGCTGGCAGTACGGGCACCAGTACGCCGGGCGGTCCTGCGGAGGGGTGCCGTGCTGGGCCGTCAGGACCAGGGTGCCGCAGCGGGCGCAGGGGCGGCCCGCCCGGTCGTAGACCCAGTGCCCCCGGCCGCGCCGGGTGTCCCCGGTGGTGATGTGGCCGGGGCGCAGCCGGTTGGCGTCCAGCAGCAGGTGGGCGCGGGCCGCCAACCGGTCGAGGTCCGGGAGTTCGCCCACCGGTGTCCACGGGGTGACCCCGGCCAGGTAGCAGAGCTCGTTGGCGTACACATTGCCGATGCCGGCCAGGTTCCGCTGGTCGAGCAGGGCCTCGCCGAGCGGCCGCCCGGGGTCGGCGCGCAGGCGGCGGACGGCCTCGGCCCGGTCCCAGTCCGGCCCCAGCAGGTCGGGTCCGAGGTGGCCGACCACGCGCCGTTCGTCGGTGGTGCGCAGCAGTTCGACGACGGGCAGCCGGTAGCCGACGGCGGTGCCGAGCCCGGTGCCGAGGACGGCGCGGATCTGCGCGGGCGGACCGCCGCTCCAGCGCTCGCCGGGGGCGAACACCGCCCAGCGGCCGTCCATCCGCAGATGGGTGTGGAGGGTGAGGCCGCCTTCGAAGCCGGTACCGCCTTCGAGGCGGGTGAGCAGGTGCTTGCCGCGCGGGACGACCTCCAGCACCCGGCGCCCGGTGAGGACGGCGGTGGCGTGGGCGGGCACGCGCAGTTCGGCGGCGGTCAGCACCTGTCCGGCGAGGACGGCGCGCAGGCGGGCCGCCACGCGGAAGACGGAGTCACCTTCGGGCACGGGTCCATCCTCCCCGCCGCCGCGGTCCGCCGCGCCACCGCCCTCCGGTCACCCGGCGTCGCCCGCCGTGCCGCCGGCCACGCCGTGGCGGACCACGACCACCGGGCAGGTGGCGTGCTCGGTGACGTGCCGGCTGACCGAGCCGAGCAGGGCGCCGGCGAACCCGCCCCGGCCGCGGCTGCCGACCACGAGCAGCGCGGCGGCGCCGGAGGCCTCCAGCAGGGCCTGGGCGGCGTTGCCCGGCAGTACCGATTCGATGACGGGCACCTCGGGCCGCGCGCCGGCGACCTTGGTGACGGCCTCGGAGAGGATCCGGCCGGCCAACTCCTCGGGGTTGAACTCGGGCGAGGGCAGGCTCGCCCCGGCGAAGCCGTAGAACGCCGGGTACTCCCAGGCGGCGACGGCGTGGACGGTGCCACCGACCGTCCGGGCGTAGTCGACCGCCCAGCGCAGGGCCTGCTCCGAGGCGGGCGAGCCGTCCACACCGACGACGATCCGGGGGTTCGCGCTGTTGGCCATGCCGCTGCTCCTTGCTCGACGGGTTCAACGGGTTCGACCTGCCCGTATCCCGCCAAACTTAGATCAACCCGGACATTCGGCCGCCCTTGACCGCGCCGGGGCGCAGACGGCCGCCGGGCCCCGCGAGGTGCCGCCGGAACTGGTACTGGGGGGTGCGCGGGGTCGTCGCCACGCACCCGCCAGCGTCTCGGGGTTCGGCCCGTGCGGGCCGCGGGGGACCGTCAGGCCCGGTAGGCAGCCCAGGAGTTGGCCATCCGGGCGACCTGACCCGCGGTGAACTGGGTCATGCAGGAGTCGTAGGTGTAGTCCATGAAGTTGTGGATCGGGTCGACACCGGTCGTCGTGCAGGTGTCCCGGCCGGCCGGGCACTGGTAGGCCGCGCTCTGCTCGGCCGGGGTGTCGGCCACGTAGTCGCCCTGGCCGGAGCAGCCGCCCTGGAAGGTGTGGTAGAGCCCGAGCCAGTGGCCGACCTCGTGGGTGGCGGTGTCGCCCTCGTTGTAGTTGGCGGCCGAGCCGCCGGGGAACGAGGAGTCGAGGATGACCACACCGTCGTCGGTCGGGTTGGAGCGGTAGGAGCTGGGGAACGTCGCCCAGCCGAGCAGCGACTGGCCGAGCTTGGCGGTGTAGAGGTTGAGGGCGTTGGCCGCACCCTTGCGCAGCTTGGTCTTCATCGCCTTCTCGGCGCTGGAGCCCGGGCTGACGCCGTTGTACCAGGTGGAGTTGTCGGTGTAGTCGGTGGCCACCAGCTGGAACCGGAACTGGCTCGCGGTGTTGCCCGTGCCCTGGCCGCTGTAGGCGGCGTTGAGGACGTCGATCTGCTTGGTGATGGTGGCCGCCGACAACTTGCCGGTGGTGCCCGAGTGGACGACGTGCACGTACACCGGGACGGTCGTGGTGGCGGCCAGTTCGCCGGGCGCGAGCAGGGTGTTGCCCTGGGCGGAGTGCGCCAGCTGGGCCAGCCGGCCCTGGAGGTCGCTGTCCATCGCCTTGGCCTGGGCCTCGGTGACGGCGTTGGGCTCCTGGCCGGTGGGGTGACCGGCGGGCTTGCGGGCGGCGGAGTCCTGGGCCGCTTCGCCGGTGCTGCACTCGGTGGAGGTCGGGGCCTTGGCGGCCGCACTGGCGGTGGTGAACGCGGCCGGGGCCGCGAACTGGGTGAGCCCGAGGGCGGCGGCGACGGCGGCCGCGCCGAGGAATCTGCCGGTGGCACGCGAGGAAACACGGGCGGAACGACGCATCTGCGCTCCTGAGGGGGGTGGTGGGGGACGGGG
>NZ_LGDO01000511.1:0-35952 GCF_001279805.1 Streptomyces sp. XY431 | reverse complement strand
GGAGGAGAGGACGAGCGCGGTGCGCAGCTCCTCACGGGCGGCGGACCAGTCGGGCGGGCTGAAGGCACGCATGAGAAACCTCCGAGGGAGAGGCAGGGGTGGGGAGGAGAGCGTCGGTGGAACGTCACCGTGAGCCAGGCCGGGCCGAAGCCGGTTGCTCTGCGGCGCAAAAGGGCAGCAGGCGCCTACTGCACTGTGACCAGGCATTACTGACGATCCATCGGATCGCTACGAGACAGACCATAGCCCACGCCGCCACAGATTTGTGGCGGCGATCGAGAAGTTCCCTCTACCGTGGCATCCGGCCCGGATAGACCCGCTCACTGCGAGCGCGGCACACTGGCCCTGCACTATCCAGAGAGGACGCCATGGCCCTTCGCTCCAACCCGACCCTCCGTCAACGCAGGCTCGGCACAGAGCTGCGGCGGATGCGGGAGCAGGCCGGCTTTGGAGGCAGTCAGCTCGCTCGCGACCTCGGCATCAACCCTGCTCACGTGACGCAGATGGAAGCAGGGAAGACCGGCATCAGTGTCGAGCGGCTGCGCACCATCGCCGCACTGTGCATGTGTGTGAACCAACCCTTGATCGACGCTCTCGCCGACATCATCACCATGCGAGGGAAGAGCGGATGGTGGGAGGAGTATCGCGGAGAGCTCGCCACGGACTTCCTGGACGTGGCGGAGTTGGAATCTGATGCGCGGAGGCTCGTCACCTACACGACCACCTTCGTACCTGGGCTGCTTCAGACGACTGCCTACGCCTCGGCTCTCTTCTCCCAGGCATACCCGCCCCTGCCTCCCCACGAGGTCAAGCTCAGAACGTCCTTCCGCATGAGAAGGCAGCTCATGGTGCAATCCGGCGGCACGCCGTTCTGCGCTTTCATACACGAGGCGGCCCTGCGGATGCAGTTCAGTGGGCCGAAGGACCTCGCTGAACAGCTCGAAGCACTTCTCGCCGAATCAGAGCGTCCGAATGTCTCACTCCGAATCGTTCCGTTCGGAGTCGATTCCGTCCCGAGCCCGAGTGAGAACTTCACCTACGCGGAGGGACCCGTCGTCGATCTGGACGCCGCACAGATGGACACAGGCCATGGTGGCCAGCTCTTCGACGCGCCTGCGCACCTGGCGAGGTTCCGTGCGCTCATCGCGCAGATGGGATCCACAGCGCTGTCCGAGGAAAAGTCACGGGACCTCATCCAGTCCATCATGAAGGAAAGTGAACGCAAGCATGGCTAGCCAGACCTGGCAGAAGTCCAGCTACTCCGCAGCAAACGACAACTGCGTCGAGGTGCGCGCTGTAGGTGGGCTGGTCGAACTCCGGGAGTCCGATGACGGCGAACTCATACTCCGCACCACCCCCGATGCCTTCGCTGACCTTCTCCACGCCATCAAAGCCAGCGACCTCGACCGGTTCGCATGAGTCTTCCTCGCTGGATCCGAGCGAGGAGCCACCGGGTGTCATCGGTGGGTAGACAGCGATCGGGGAGGCTGAGGCTGTCTCCTGTTACCAGGAGCATTGCCCCCACGAACGAAAGGGAAGGCGTGAGCAGCTCCATCTGGCAGAAGTCCAGTTACAGCGCCTCGAGTAATGAGTGCGTCGAGGTCCGCGTAGGCGTCGAGGCGGTTGAACTGCGCGAGTCCGACGCCCCCAGCGTCCTGGTCCGTATGTCTCGCGCGGCCTTCGTCGACCTTCTCGATGCCATCAAGGTCGGCGATCTCGACCACCACGCGTGATCTCGCTGGCCCCTCGCTCGGCCCGAGCGAGGGGCCAGCTATCCACCGGCAGTCGTTCCTTTTACGGAGGCAAGGGTGGGGTGGAGTGGGAAGTCGGATTCGCCGACTTCCCACTCCGGCTTCCATGGTTGGGCCTCCCTGCTGCCCCTCGCTCGGTTCGAGCGAGGGGCAGCAGGGGAACGACCGGAGCTGTACGCCTGCATCGGGCGTTCGCCACTGGCCTGATCGGGGCCGGCGCGGGAGGTCGAGGGTAGGCATGTCGGAGCAGGCTTGGCAGAAGTCCAGTTACAGCGGTGCGCATGATGAGTGTCTTGAGGTCCGTGCTGCCGCCGAGGGGGTGGAGTTCCGTGAGTCCGATGACCCCGGTGTCGTAGTCCGCGCGCCCCTTGTTGCCTTCGCCAGCCTCCTTGGCGCCATCAAAGCCAGCGACCTCGACCGGTTCGCATGAGTCTTCCTCGCTGGATCCGAGCGAGTAGCCACCGGAGGTCATGGGTGGGTAGACAGCGAGCGGGGAGGCCAGTGCTGTCGGCTGTGGCCAGGGGCATTGGCACCTCGGACGAAAGGGAAGGCGTGAGCAGCTCCGTCTGGCAGAAGTCCAGTTTCAGTGCGGCGAACAACGAGTGCGTCGAGGTCCGTGTTCGCGGTGAGGTGGTGGAACTCCGGGAGTCCGATGAGCCCGGAACGACCATCGGTGCGGATCCTGCGACCTTCTTCAACCTGCTCAAATCGATCAAGGCCAGCGGGTTCGACCAGCACGCATGATCTCGCTGGCCCCTCGCTCGGCCCGAGCGAGGGGCCGCCAACCGGTACGGGGAAGGGCGGCGTGCTCAATCACCGTTGGCAGAAGTCCAGCTACTCGGGCTCAAGTAATGCATGTATCGAGGTTCGTCTGATGGGCGGGCTGGTCGAACTTCGTGAGTCTGATGACGGCGCCTTAGTCCTCCGGGCCGCTCCCGCCGTCCTCGCCAATTTGCTCGATGCCATCAAGGTCAGCGATCTCGACCACCAGACGTGATCTCGCTCGGCCCGAGAGAGGGGCCAGCCATCAAACGCCCGCTGTTCCTTCTGGCGAGGGCAAGGGGCGGAGTGGGAAGTCGGATTCGCCGACTTCCCACTCCGGGGAGGCCAAGGGCGAACTTTCCTGCTGCCCTCGCTTGGACCAAGCGAGGGCAGCAGGGGAAGACCGGAGCTGTATGCCTGCATCGGGCATTCACCGCTGGCCGGCTCTGGGCCGGCGCAGGAAGTCGGCTGGGTCGACTTCCCACTTCCGAGGTCGTGGCTGTCTTGGCCGAGTTCGGTCGCGCTCGTTCTCGGCTCAGCAGTATGTCTCGATGAAGAGCAGGACGCGGCCGTCCTCCGCGGTGAACTCGTACGCCTCATGAATCGGCAGTTCGTCGGCATCGAAGCGGGCCCGTGCCTCTGCCCAGGCCGCCGGGCGCTCGGCCTCCGCAATGACACGGGGGAGCCATCGTTCGGCCCGGTCGTCGTAGTAGGTGCCCATCGTCATCACGTCCGCATCAACTGCGAGCCGCTTGGCCCGGCGAGGATCGAGCGGGCCGCGGGCGAGCTGCCAGTAGCAGCCGTCGGCATCGGTGAAGCCGCGGGCAGCCACGGGCGGTTGGACGTACGAGCCCCGGGGCGCCGCCTCCACCGGTGACGGCATGGCCGCCAACTCCTCGGCGAAGGTCATGACGTGCTTCTGCTTCTTCGGCACCCACGCAGAATGCCAGAACTACTCCGGAGCTGCCGCCTCCAGCTCCTCCACCGTCCCGGACATGATCGTCCGCACGTGCGCGGTGATGTGTTCCTGGGGCCAGTCCCACCAGGCCACGGCCACGAGGCGGGCGATGTCCTTCTCCTCGTACCGGGTACGGATCACGCGGGCCGGGTTGCCGCCGACCACGGCATAGTCCGGGACATCCGCCGTGACCACCGAGCCCGTTGCCACGATCGCGCCGTGGCCGATGCGGACGCCGGGCATCACCGTCACACCGTTGCCGAACCAGACATCACTGCCCACCACCGTGTCGCCCCGGTTCGGGAGGTCGGTGAGCAGATCAAAAGAAGCAGCCCAGGAGCCGCCCATGATCGGGAACGGGAAGGTCGACGGGCCGTCCGTCCGGTGGTTGGCGCCGTTCATGATGAACCTGACACCGGTGCCCAGGGCGCAGTACTTGCCGATGACCAGCCGCTCCGGGCCGTAGTGGTACAGCACGTTCCGGGTCTCGAACGCCGTCGGGTCGTCCGGGTCGTCGTAGTAGGTGAACTCGCCGACCTCGATCAGCGGCGATGTCACCAGCGGCCGGAGCAGCACCACCCTGGGCTGCTCCGGCATCGGGTGGAGCACCGAGGGGTCAGGCATCGGCGCCGCTGTCGGGCTCGAAGCGGATCACGACCGCCTTCGACGTCGGGGTGTTGCTGATGTCGGCGGTGGAGTCCAGCGGCACCAGGACGTTCGTCTCGGGGTAGTACGCCGCGGCCCCGCCCCGCGCCACCGGGTAGTGGACGACGCGGAAGTGCGGGGCGCGGCGTTCCACGCCGTCCTTCCACTCGCCGACGAGGTCCACGTACTGCCCGTCCGAAAGCCCCAGCTCGTCCGCGTCGGCCGGGTTGACGAGGACCACCCGCCGCCCGCCCTGGATGCCGCGGTAGCGGTCGTCGAGGCCGTAGATGGTGGTGTTGTACTGGTCGTGCGAGCGCAGCGTCTGCAGGAGCAGCCGGCCCTCCGGCACCTCCGGCGCGGTGAGCGGGTTGACCGTGAAGTTGGCCTTGCCGGTCGCCGTCGGGAAGGTGCGGGTGTCGCGCGGGCCGTGCGGGAGGGTGAAGCCGCCCGGGCGGCGGACCTTGTCGTTGTAGTCCTGGAAGCCGGGGACGACCCGGGCGATCCGGTCGCGCAGGGTGTCGTAGTCGGCGGCGAAGTCCTCCCACGGCACGGTGTCCTGCGGGCCGAGGGCGGCGCGGGCCAGGCGGCAGACGATGGCGATCTCGGAGAGCAGGCCCGGGGCGGGCGGGCGCAGGCCACCGCGTGAGGAGTGGACCTGGCCCATGGAGTCCTCGACGCTGACGAACTGGGCGCCGCGCGCGGTGACGTCCCGGTCGGTGCGGCCGAGGGTGGGCAGGATCAGCGCGCGGGTGCCGGTGATCACGTGCGAGCGGTTGAGCTTGGTGGAGACGTGCACGGTCAGCCGGCAGCGGCGCATCGCCGCCTCGGTGACCTCGGTGTCCGGGGTGGCGGCGACGAAGTTGCCGCCCATGGCGAAGAAGACGCCGATCCGGCCGTCCCGCATGGCCCGGATGGTGTCGACCGCGTCCAGGCCGTGCTCGCGCGGCGGCTCGAAGGAGAACTCCCGGCCGAGGGCGTCCAGGAAGGCGGGAGCGGGCCGTTCGAAGATGCCCATCGTCCGGTCGCCCTGGACGTTGCTGTGGCCGCGCACCGGGCAGACGCCGGCGCCGGGGCGGCCCACGTTGCCGCGCAGCAGCAGGAAGTTGACCACCTCGCGGATGGTCGGCACGGAGTGCTTGTGCTGGGTGAGGCCCATCGCCCAGCAGACGATGACCTTCTCGGAGGCGAGGACCATCCGGCCCAGCTCCTCGATCTGCTCCCAGGGCAGGCCGGTGGCGGCGAGCACCTCCTCGCGCGAGGTGGTCCGGGCCTCGGCGGCGAACTCCTCGAAGCCGTGGCCGTGCTCGGCGACGAAGGCGTGGTCGACGGCGTCCTTCTCCAGGATCAGCTGGTTCAGGGCGCGGAACAGGGCGAGGTCGCCGCCGAGCCGGATCTGCAGGAAGAGGTCGGTCAGCTTGGTGCCGTGGCCGACCAGCCCGCGGGCCTGCTGCGGGTTCTTGAACCGCTCCAGCCCGGCCTCGGGCAGCGGGTTGACGCTGACGATGGTGGCGCCGGCGCGCTTGGCCCGCTCCAGGGCGGAGAGCATCCGGGGGTGGTTGGTGCCCGGGTTCTGGCCCGCGACGATGATCAGATCGGCCTGGTAGAGGTCCTTGAGGCTGACGCTGCCCTTGCCGACGCCGAGGGTCTCGGTGAGCGCCGAGCCGGAGGACTCGTGGCACATGTTGGAGCAGTCCGGCAGGTTGTTGGTGCCGAGCCGGCGGGCGAACAGCTGGTAGGCGAACGCGGCCTCGTTGCTGGTCCGGCCCGAGGTGTAGAACGCGGCGCCGTCCGGGGTGTCCAGGGCCCGCAGCTCCTCGGCGATCAGCGCGAAGGCGTCGTCCCAGGAGATCGGGGTGTAGTGGGTGGCGCCCTCGTCGAGGAACATCGGCGCGGTGAGCCGGCCCTGCTGGCCGAGCCAGTAGCCGGAGCGCTCGGCGAGTTCGGCGACCGGGTGCGCGGCGAAGAACTCGGCGCGGATCCGGCGCTCGGTGGCCTCCTCGGCGACGGCCTTGGCGCCGTTCTCGCAGAACTCGGCGGTGTGCGTCTTCCCGGGCTCGGGCCAGGCGCAGCCGGGGCAGTCGAAGCCGTCGGGCTGGTTGACCTTGAGCAGGGTGCTGAGGGTGCGGCGGGCACCCATCTGCTCGGCGGCCATCCGCAGGCTGTGGCCGACCGCGGGCAGCCCGGCGGCCGCGTGCTGGGGCGCGGACACCCGGGGGGCGTCCTGCGCCGGATCGCTCTGCGGGGCCTGCTTGGCCATGACTGCGCTCCTCGCTCTGCGTGCGGCCTGCGCGTCGTCGCGGGGCCCGTTGCCATCCTCCCACCAGGGCACTCGGGGGCGGCAGGGGAGATGTGGTCGAAGGCGGGAAGTGGAGGGCGGGAAGTGGAGGGGGGAGAAAGAGCGGGCGAAGGGACGGCCGGAGCGGGCGGTCCCGTGGATAGAGTGCGGAGGCGGCACGAGTGCGGGGGTGGGGCGGGTGATGGTCGGCGACGTGCTCGACGGTCGGTACGAGCTGGTGGAGCGGCTGGGCCAGGGCGGCTTCGGCGTGGTGTGGCGGGCCTTCGACTCCCGGATGCGGCGCCCGGTGGCGGTCAAGGTCATCAACCACCACGGCGAGGACCAGCAGAAGGCCGCGCTCCGGTTCGTCCGCGAGGCCTGCGCGGCCGGCAACCTCTCGCATCCGCACATCGTCACCGTGCACGACCTCGGCGAGGGTGAGCTGGGCGGCCGCACGGTGACGTACCTGGTGATGGAGCTGATCACCGGCCGCACCCTGACCTCGGTGCTCAGGGACGGCCCGCCCGGTCCGGAGCAGAGCGTGCGCTGGGGGCGGCAGATCTGCTCGGCGCTGGCCGCCGCCCACGACGCGGGGATGGTGCACCGCGACATCAAGCCCGAGAACATCATGGTCACCGAGGCCGGCGCGGTGAAGGTGCTGGACTTCGGCATCGCCCAACTCGACATCGGGGCGGGTGGGTTGACCACCACCGGGACGGTCGTCGGCAGCCCCGCGTACATGGCGCCGGAACGCTGGACCGGCGGCCGGGTGGACGGCCGGGCGGACCTCTACGCCTTCGGCTGCGTCCTGGTGGAACTCTGCACCGGGGCACGGCCGTTCAGCGGCGACTCGACGCCGGTGCTGATGTACCAGCACCTGAACGCGCCGCCCCCGGCGCTGGACCCGGCGGAGTTCGGGCTGCCGGTGGAACTGGCCGGGCTGGTCACGGAACTGCTGGCGAAGGACCCGGAGCACCGGCCGGCGGACGCGCGGACGGTGGAGCGGCGGCTCGCGGAGCTGGAGGGGGCGGCGGGGCCGGGGGAGTCGGCCGTCGAGGCGCCTGTCGAGGCACCTGCGGAGCAGCCGGGGTTCGGACCGGTGGTGGTGCTCGTCCCGCCGATGCCGGTGCTTCCGCCACCCGTGATGTTCGGCCCGGTGCCGGTGCTGCCGCCGCCCGTCGTGTTCGCGCCGATGGTGCTGCCCCCGGGCGCCGTTCCCCCGCTCACCACACCGCCGCAGGGCGCCGCGCCCCTGCCGACGCCGCACGCGACCGTCCGCGCCGCCCTGAGCGAGCGCCGGAGCGCCGCGCACCGGGCGGCGACGCCCGAGGAGTCCGCCGCCCTGCTCCACGCGGTCGCCCAGGAGGCGCTGGCCGCGCTCGGCCCCGCGGACCGCGAGACCCTCGCCGCCTGGCGGGACTTCGGCTGGTTCCTGAGCCGGACCGGCGACCTGGACGGCGCGATCCGGCTGCTGTCCACCGTCGCCGAGGACCTGCGGCTGGCCCTCGGTCCCTCCGACCCGGACACCCTCACCGCCCGCTACCACCTGCTCCGGTGCATCGGCGAGAGCGGCGAGACGGTCAGCGCGATGCGCCGGCTCGCCGAGCTGCTGCCGGAGCTGCACGCCGCCTGGGGTCCGCACGACCCGAGGGTGTTCCAGGCGCGGCACGACCTGGCGGTGTACACGGCCGAGCGGGGCGACCCGGAGAGCGCGGTGCTCCAGCTGCGCACCCTGCTGCCGGAGCTCGTCGGCGTCCTCGGCGAGCAGCACCCCGTCACCGTTCGCGCCTGGCAGGACCTGGCCGCCCAGCAGCAGCGGCTGGCGGCGGCCCCGGCCGGGCGGCCGAGGCCCGGCAAGCGGCCGCGGATGCACCCGGCCGAGGCGCTGGTGCTGATCCGCCGCGTGCTGACCTGGGAGTTCGCATCGGAGCGGGAGGCGGACGCCTGTCTGGACGCGCTGGAACGGGGCACCGGGATCAAGCAGATCGGCGAGTGGATCCTCGCCGCGCCGGACCACGTCACGGCCGAGGACCTGGTGGAGGAGATCTACGGGCCGTGACGCGGTCCGCGCGCCGGAGCGTTCACGCCGCCGCCACCACCTCGGCCTCCGCCGCCACCGTCACCTCCTCCGCCGCCCCCACCCCGGCCAGCGCGCCCAGCAGCGCCCGCGCCGCCGCGTCGTTCTGCCGGAAGCCGGGCGAGTCGGTCCGCGGCCGGGCGAACGCGGCCGCCGCCCGCACACTGGTGTGCGGGCCGAGCGCGGTGCGGCGCGGGTGCGGCTCCCCGCCGAGGGCCGGGTCGAGGACGAGGCCGTCCCGGGGCCGGACGGTGAGCAGCCCCGAGCGGTGGGTGTGCTCCGGGTCGCTGACCACCTCCTCGACGATCCGCCCCTCCCGGTGCAGTTCGCGCAGCAGCGGGTCCCGGGTGCGGTCCAGCACGTGCTTGGGCAGGTACGCCTCGACCAGCGCGGTGGCGGTGACGGTGCGGCCGGGCACGGTGGCGCCGGAGGCCAGCCAGCTGCCGGTGTGCTCGTCCCGCTCGACCCGGACGCCCGCACCGAGGAAGCGGACCACGCCGGCCTCGGAGAGCGCGAGCAGCTGCCGCAGCCGGAAGCCGGGCGGGCCGGAGGCCAGGTAGCTGAAGTAGCCGAAGAACCACTCGTCGACCTCCTCGCCCACCGACCGGGCGGTGAGCCGGCCGGAGGCGAGGATCCGGGGCAGCTGGCCGAAGAGCGAGAGCAGGGCGAGGAAGGCGCCGAGGTCGGCGCTGTGGGCGGGGTCGGCGCGCCGGTCGGCGTCCTCGGCGATGTAGCGGCGCAGGTACTGCTGGAGTTCCTCGGCGGAGCCGAGTTCCAGGCCGGCCAGCGGATGGTCGAGGCGTTCGAGGTCGAGCCGGTCGGCCGGGTCGGGGACGGCGCGTTCGACCAGCGCGCCCAGCTCCGGGGACGCCCAGGGGTGCGCGTCGAGGCCGTCGAGGAACTCCGCCCAGGGCAGGGCGGTGCGTTCGGGGTGGGCGTGGAACAGCTCGTGGTAGTGGCCGAAGGCGATCTCCTTGGCCATCAACGGCCAGGCGTCGCGGCGCAGTTCGAGGGCGCCGGGCCGGTCCAGCAGGGCGTCGACGGCGGTGGCGTCGAAGTACCGGGGGAACGGCGGCGGCGGTCCGACCAGGCGGTAGCCGGTCTTGGAGTGGTACGGGACGCCGCGCCGCGAGCCGACGTGCACGACCGGTTCGCGGCCCGAGGGCCGGTAGACCAGGCCGCCGTCGGCCGCCTCCTCGAAGCGGCCGCCGCGGCCCTCGGTGAGCAGCGAGACCAGGTCGACGAAGGCGAGCCCGAAGCCGCGCAGCACGGTGTGCTCGCCGGGGGCGATGCGCTCCAGCTCGGCGGCGACGTCGGCGGAGTGGGCGGGCGGCAGGTGGAAGCGGCCGTGCCGGGCGGCGAAGGCGGCGTCGGCGTCGTAGCGGGGGTCGGGGTGGGATTCGAGGTGGCCGAGGGTGAGGACGACGTGGTCGGCGGTCAGTACCCGGTCGGAGAGGTGGACCAGCTGCGGGCCGTCCGCCGGGCCCTCGATCCGCCGTGCGGTGTCCCGGTGGACGGTGACCGTGATGTGCGGCGGCAGGTCGGCGACGGCGCGCCGGAACACCCAGTCCAGATAGGCGCTCTGGGCCCGCCGGGTGGGGAAGTCGGTGGGCGCGAGGGTGTCCAGCTCGGCCCGCAGCGCGGGGTCGGCGATCTCCCGGTAGGGGGCGAACTCCTCGGGGTGGGCGGCCCATTCGGCCAGCGAGGGGCCGGGGCGGACCGGCCCGTCGAGGGTCGAGCGCTCGTCGGTGAACATGGTGACGTCCTCCGCCATCGAGTTCATCCGCAGCAGCGGGGACTGCTCGTGGCGCCAGATCCGGCCGCCGCCGGGCGGGTGCGGGTCGACCAGGTGGATGTGCAACGGCCGGTCGGCGGGCAGCAGTTCGGGGGCGTTGGCGGCGATCCGCTCCAGCACCCCGGTGCCGCGCGGCCCGGCGCCGACGACGACCAGGACGGCGCTCATCGGGCGTCCTTCCCCGTGGCGGTCTTCCCTGCGGCGGTCTCTCCCGGCACGGTCTCTCCCGGCACGGCCTCCCCCGGCGCGGGCGCCCCGGCGACGGCGCGCAGCCGCCGGTACGCGGCGCGGGCCCGGTGCAGCGGCGTGGGCGGCAGGCCCTCGCGGGTGGCGCCCTTCGCGAAGTGGCGTTCGACGTAGAACTGCCCGACCGAGAGCACGGTGGTGATCACCACGTACCAGAGGGTGGCGACCATCAGCATCGGGATGACCTGGTACGACTGCAGATAGACCAGCTGGACGGAGTAGAGCAGGTCGGAGACGGCCAGCACACTGATGATGCTGGTCCCCTTGAGGGCGCTGATCAGCATGTTCCCGGCGGTCGGCACGATCGAGCGCATCGCCTGCGGGACGACGATCCGGCGCAGCACCCGCCACCGGCCGAGGCCGAGCGCGGCGGCGGCCTCCAGCTGGCCCCGGTCGACGGAGAGGATGCCGCCGCGCACCACCTCGGCGGCGTACGCGGCCTCCAGCAGGGTCAGCCCGACCACGGCGGTGAAGGTCGGGCCGAACAGGTTCACCGTCCGGACGGTGACGAACTCCGGGCCGAACGGGATGCCCAGGCCGAGGGTCGGGTACAGCGCGCCGATGTTGAAGAACAGCAGCAGCTGCACCAGGGCGGGGGTGGAGCGGAAGATCCAGATGTAGATCCAGCTGAGCGTGCGCAGCACCGGGTTGGCGGACAGCCGCATGGTGGCGAGGACGGTGCCGAGCACGAAGCCGAGGCCGAGGGTGACGGCGGTCAGCCAGAGGGTCAGGGTGAGGCCGTTCATCACCGAGGTGGCGGTGAACCACTCGGCGACCACGTCCCACTGGAACGCCCGGTTGTGGATCAGGGAGTTGGCCGCCATGGCGAACAGCAGCAGGGCGACGGCGGCGGAGACCCACTGGCCGGTGCGGCGGCGCGGGACGATCCGGGCGGTGGCGGCCGAGGCGTCGAGGGCGGTGGCGGCGGTGCCCTTGCGGGTCGGCACCGGGGCGGGCGGGGAGAGAGGGGCGGGCAGGACGTCCGGCGGGGTGGCCATGCGGAGGCTCCAGGCGGGAGGGTGGAGATGCGGGATGCGCGCGGGCGCACGGGGCGGGGGTACGGCGTGGTCACGTACGGCCGTTGCGGCCGGCCCGCGTCCCTCAACGCGTCCGGCGGGGCACTGCACTCCGCTTTCGATCGTACGCGTGCGCGATCGGCGGGTGTCAAGGGTCGTCGGCGACGGGGCGCCCGGGGCGCGGGAGGTGTCGCGTGGCGACAGGAGATCGCAACAGAGCGGTAATGGAGGACGGTTGACGGGTGCGAGGTTCGCTGCTCAACTTGAGGCCATGTACGCCGAGCAGCCCCTGGTCACCCGCGACCACATCGACTTCGGTCGGGTGTGGTCCGCGGCGTGTCGCGGCTGACCCGGCAGCGGGCCGCTCGTCCGGCCCCGTCCTCCCCCGGAGCGACCTCCCTCGGTGCCCCGTCCCGGGCCGGGACAGCCGTCACGTCCTGACGGCTCGTCGACCGCGCGCTGCCGCCCACCCCTCTTCCTCCCCGCTCCGCTGCGCTCCGGCAGTCCTCCGCACCGCCCCGGGCCGTCACGTGCCCGCCGCCGCCCCCTACCGCCCCACCCGCCCGGTACGGCATTCCGCTCCGCACGGCCCTCCGGCCCCCGGCCGGCGGTGCCCGCTGCCCTTCTCGGCCCTCCCCTGCCCTCCCGCGCCCACCGGCTGCCCGCGCCCGGCCGGCCCGCGGACGATCCGAAAGGTTCCGCCACCATGCCCGTCGAATTCCTCGGCATCGCCGCCACCGCCGACGGTACGGAGACCACCGCGAGCACCACGGCCGCGTTCGACCGCGACTACACCCTGAAGCTGGCCCGCGCCCACGAGGAGCACGGCTGGGACCGGGTGCTGTTCGCCTACGGCTCCGGCTCGCCCGACCCGGCGCCCGCCGCCGCGTTCATCGCCTCCCGCCTCGACCGCCTGCAGATCCTGCTCGCCCACCGCCCGAACGTCTCGTACCCGACCTTCGCCGCCAAGACCTTCGCCACCCTGGACCGGATCAGCGACGGCCGGCTCACCGTCCACTTCATCACCGGCGGCAACGACCACGAGCAGCAGCGCGAGGGCGACTTCCTCACCAAGGACGAGCGCTACGACCGCACCCGGGAGTACATCCGGATCGTCAAGAAGGCGTGGACCAGCCGGGAGCCCTTCGACCACGAGGGCACCCACTACCGCTTCCACGACTTCGTCTCCGACGTCTTCCCGGTGCAGCAGCCCCGGCCGGGCGTCTCCTTCGGCGGCTCCTCGGAGGCGGCGTACGCGGCGGGCGGCGCCGAGGCGGACATCTACTGCCTCTGGGGCGAGCCGCTGGCCCGCACCGCCGAGCAGATCGAGCGGGTGCTGGAGTCGGCCCGGCAGGCCGGGCGGGCGGACGCGCCGCGGATCCAGGTGGCGTTCCGGCCGATCATCGCGCCGACCGAGGAACTGGCCTGGGAGAAGGCGCACCGCACGGTCGCCGCGATCAAGGCCCGGCGCGAGGGCGGCGACCTGATCCGCCGCGGCCGCCCGGCCGGCACCGGGCCCGAGAACGCCGGTTCGCAGCGCCTGCTGGAGATCGCCGAGGCCGGCGAGCGCTACGACCGGGCGCTGTGGACGCCGACCGCCGCCGCCACCGGCGGGGCGGGCAACTCCAACGCCCTGGTCGGCACCCCGGAGACGGTCGCCCAGGCGCTGCTGGACTACTACGACCTGGGCGTGGAC
This sequence comes from Streptomyces sp. XY431, assembly GCF_001279805.1. Taxonomy (NCBI): domain Bacteria; kingdom Bacillati; phylum Actinomycetota; class Actinomycetes; order Kitasatosporales; family Streptomycetaceae; genus Streptomyces; species Streptomyces sp. XY431. The sequence goes on along the minus strand of NZ_LGDO01000511.1, from coordinate 22,731 downwards.
ATCCTCTCCGCCCGCGGCTACCACCTGGTGGACGACGCGATCGACTTCGGCCGGTACGTCATCCCGATCGTCCGCGAGGAGGTCGCCAAGCGGGACGCGGCCAGGGCGGCGGCCGAGGCGGCGGCGGAGGCCGAGCGGGCCGGGCGCGCCGAGCACGACCGGCACCAGCTGATCGCGGCCCAGGCGTGAGCGGCGCACCGGCGCTCGACGTCGAGGTCCGCCGGGTCGGCATCGACGACCCGCTCGCCGAGCCGCTGGTGCGCGAGCTCACCGAGGAGTACGTGCGCCGCTACGGCCCCGAGGCGCACGAGGAGATGACCCGCTACCCGGCGGACAGCTGGACCGCGCCGGACGGCCTGCTGCTGCTCCTGCTGGAGGACGGCGAACCGGTGGCCGGCGGCGCGTACAGGCGGTACGACGAGCGGACGGCGGAGGTGAAGCGGATGTGGACGTCCTCGGCGCACCGGCGCCGGGGGCTGGCCCGCCGGGTGCTGGCCGAGCTGGAGCGGGCCGCCACCGGGGCCGGCTACGGCCGGATCTTCCTCACCACCGGCCCGCGCCAGCCCGAGGCCAGGGGGCTGTACCTGGCCTCCGGCTACACCCCGCTGTTCGACGTCGCCGCCGATCCTCTGACGATCGGACCGCTGCCGTTCGAGAAGCAGCTGCCCTGAAGCCGCACCTCCGCCGAGCCCGCACCACCCGCCTTGCCCGCACCACCCGCCTTGCCCGCACCACCCGCCTTGCCCGCACCGTCCGCCGAGCCCGCACCCGCCGAGCCCGCACCCGCCGAGCCCGCACCGCCCCCGTACCTCCCGAAAGGCACCTCCGTGAGAACCACCACCGCCCGCCACCGGCTGCTCGCCGCCACCGCCCTGCTCCCGGTCCTGGCCGTGGCGGCGTGCAGTTCGGACCCGAGCACCGGCACCGCGACGGGCGGCTCCGGCCGGCCGGCCGTCTCCGCCGCCGCCGAGGATCTCGTCTCCGGCCTCAAGAAGTCGGACACCGCCGCCGCGCTGCTGCCCGCCGACGTCCGCGCCGCCGGGACGGTGAAGTTCGGCTCCTCGATCGGCGCCCCGCCCTCGGCCTTCTACGCCGACCAGGCCACCAAGAAGGCCGCCGGGGTGGACATCGACTTCGGCGACGCCGTGGGCCGCCTGCTCGGCCTGACCGTGCGGCGCGAGGAGGCGGCGTTCGAGACCATCCTGCCCGCGCTCGACAGCGGCAAGTACGACGTCGGCACCGGCAACTTCGGGGTGACCGCGGCCCGGCTGAAGACCATCGACTTCGTCACCTACATCGACGACGGCCAGGGCTTCGCGGTCAAGAAGGACAACACCACCGTCAAGCCGATCACCGACCTGGTCCAGCTGTGCGGGCTGACCATCGGCACCGGCGCCGGCACCACCTTCGAGACCACCCTCAACGCCAAGAAGAGCGTCTGCACCGACGCCGGCAAGCAGCCCTACGAGGTCAAGGCGTTCAGCGACAGCGGCGCCACGCTGACCAGCCTCCAGCAGGGCCGGGTGGACGTGGTGATGTCCACCATCAACGGCCTGCGCTACCAGGCCGCGCAGGAGGCCTCCGGCACCAGGTTCCTGGGCGAGTTCCACCGGCTCGACGTCGGTTTCGCGTTCAAGAAGGGCTCGGCGCTGACCCCGGCCTTCCAGGCGGCCGTCAACGAGCTGATCAAGGACGGCACCTACGAGCGGATCCTCAAGAAGTGGGGGGTGACGGAGTCGGCCGTCAAGGAGTCCCTGATCAGCCCGCCCGAGCACGCGTGATCCCCTGTCCCCCCGGGAGGAGTCCCCCATGACCACCGCCACCGCCGGCAGCACCACCGCCGGCAGCACCACCGCCGGCGCCCCGACCCGCTCGAAACTCGACCGCGCGCCCGCCGCGGCCCCGCTCGACCTCGGCGAACTGGACGGCCTGCGCACCGTCCGCGCCCGCTACCCCTGGCGCTGGGCGGCCGGCCTCGCCGCCGTCGTCGTCCTGGCCCAGTTCGCCCACGGCCTGGCCACCAACCCCGGCTGGGACTGGGCCACCTTCCGGGTGTACTTCTCCGCCGACACCATCCTGCGGGCGGTCGGCCGCACGGTCGAACTCACCGCCTACGGCACCGTGCTGGGCTTCCTGCTGGGCGCCGTGGTGGCCGCGATGCGGCTCTCCCGCAGCGCGATCCTGCAGACCGTCGCCTGGGCCTACGTCTGGGTGTTCCGCTCGATCCCGCTGATCGTCCAGCTGGTCTTCTGGTTCAACCTCTCCTACCTCTACAAGCGCTTCGGCTTCGGCATCCCGTTCGGGCCCACCTTCGGGGACTTCGAGACGATCGGGGTGCTGGGCGCGCTCGGCGCGGCCGTGCTCGGCCTCGGGCTGCACCAGGCCGCCTTCGCCGCCGAGATCATCCGCGGCGGGATCATCGCCGTCGACCCCGGCCAGCGCGAGGCGGCCGCCGCGCTCGGCGTGCCGCGCTGGCGGCAGGCCTGGCGGATCGTCCTGCCGCAGGCGATGCGCGGCATCCTGCCCGCCGCCGCCAACGAGGTGATCTCGCTGTTCAAGGGCACCTCGGTGGTCTACGTGATGGCGATCGGCGAACTCTTCTACCAGGTGCAGGTGGTGTACGGCCGCACCGGCCGGGTGGTGCCGCTGCTGATGGTCGCCACCGTCTGGTACGTGCTGCTGACCACCGTGCTGTCGATCGGCCAGTACTACGTCGAGCGGTACTTCGCCCGCGGGGCCGACCGCACCCCGCCGCCCACCCCGCTCCAGCGGGCCCGCTCCCTCGTCCGGGGCCTGCGCGCCCGCACCGCCACCGCTGTCGCCCTCGGAGGCCGCTCATGACCACCGTCGTCAAGGAACCGCGCGCCGAGGACACTCCGGCGGAGGAGCCGGCCGCCGCACCGTCGATGGTGCAGGTCCGCGGCCTGTGGAAGAGCTTCGGCCCGACCGCGGTGCTGCGCGGCGTCGACCTCGACGTCCCGGCCGGCTCGGTGACCGTGGTGCTCGGGCCGTCCGGCTCCGGCAAGTCGACCCTGCTGCGCGCGATCAACCACCTGGAGAAGGTCGACCGGGGCTTCGTCGCGATCGACGGCGAGCTGATCGGCTACCGCAGGGCCGGGGACCGGCTGCACGAGCTCAAGGAGCGCGAGGTCCTGCGCCAGCGGACCGACATCGGCTTCGTGTTCCAGAACTTCAACCTCTTCCCGCACCTCACCGTGCTGGAGAACATCGTCGAGGCGCCGGTCAGCGCGCTGCGCCGGCCGAAGGCGGAGGCCCGGGCCCGGGCGCTGGAGCTGCTGGAGCGGGTGGGCCTGGCCGAGAAGGCGGACGCCTACCCCCGGCAGCTGTCCGGCGGCCAGCAGCAGCGGGTGGCGATCGCCCGGGCGCTGGCGCTGGAGCCCAAGGTGCTGCTGTTCGACGAGCCGACCTCGGCGCTCGACCCGGAGCTGGTCGGCGAGGTGCTCGACGTCGTCAAGGACCTCGCCCGGGCCGGCACCACGATGATCGTGGTCACCCACGAGATCGGTTTCGCCCGCGAGGTCGCCGACACCGTGGTCTTCATGGACGGCGGCGTCGTGGTCGAGCAGGGCCCGCCGCGGGCGGTCCTGGACGAGCCGCAGCACGAGCGGACCAGGGCCTTCCTGGCCAAGGTCCTCTGAACCACCCACCCCTTCACCCGCAGGAGTTCCGCCATGTCCCTACCCCGTCGCGCCCTCGTGACCGCCGCCGCGCTCGCCGCCGCCCTCACCCTGGCCGCCTGCGGCAGCACCTCGGACGCGGCGGCGGACCTCGCTCCCGCCAAGGGCAGCACCGCCCCGAACGGCACCGCGGTGAACCTCACCCCGCAGCAGAACCGGGTGACCACGCCCAAGGTGGACGCCCTGGCCGCCCTGGTGCCGGAGGAGATCAGGAGACGCGGGACGCTGACCGTGGTCGACTCGCTCGGCACCACGCCGCCGCTGGACTTCTACGCCAACGACGACCGGACGGTGATCGGCGTCGAGCCGGACATCGCCTCGCTGATCGGCAATGTGCTCGGCCTCAAGGTCGAGTTCAACCCGGTCTCCTGGGAGAACATCTTCGTCGGCCTGGACAGCGGCAAGTACGACGTCGGCATCTCCAACATCACCGTCACCGAGGCCAGGAAGGAGAAGTACGACTTCGCCACCTACCGGTTGGACATCCTCGGCTTCGAGGCGAAGAAGGGCAGCGGCTGGAAGGTCACCGGGCCCAAGGACATCGCCGGGAAGACCGTCGCCGTCGCCTCCGGCACCAACCAGGAGAAGCTGCTGATCGCCTGGAACGAGGAGAACACCAGGAACGGCCTGAAGGCGGCCGACATCAAGTACTTCCAGAACTCCTCGGACTACTACCTGGCGCTCTCCTCCGGCCGGATCGACGCCTACGTCGGCCCCAACCCGGTGGCCGCCTTCCACGCCGTGCAGACCGGCGAGACCGAGGTGATCGGCACCTACTCGGGCGGTGGCGCCGAGGTGCTCGGCAAGATCGGGGCGACCACGAAGAAGGACAGCGGCCTGGTCCAGGCGCTGAACGGGGCGATCAACGAGGTGATCGGGAACGGCAGTTACGCCCAGGTGCTGAAGCGCTGGGGCCTGGACGCCGAGGCGGTGCCCACCTCCGAGGTCAACCCGGTCGGCCTGCCCAGGCCCAAGCAGCCGTAGGGCCTGCCGCCGCGCCGGCCCCGGGGCGGCCCCGGGACCGCCGCCGGGGAGCGGTCCCGGGGTCGTTCACCCGGGTGCCGCTCCCCGCCGCTATCGTGACCCGGTCAGGATGAACGGTGTTCGATTCCGGCGGACTTGGTGGGGGAACGCATGCAGGCGGGCGATGTCGTGGGCGGCCGCTACCGGCTGGACCGGGAGCTGGGCCGGGGCGGGTTCGGTGTGGTCTGGGCCGCCCACGACGAGACCATCGGTCGGGCGGTCGCGCTCAAGGTGCTCTCCGACGAGAAGGCGGGCGACGAGGAGGCGGTCGGCCGGTTCATCCGCGAGGCCAGGACGGTCGGCCTGCTGTCCAATCCGCACATCGTCACCCTGTACGACTACGGGCGGGTGCAGGACGGCGCGCGGTCGACCCACTACCTGGTGATGGAGCTGGTCCGGGGCCGCTCGCTGGCCCAGGTGACGCGCGACGGCCTGCCGGAGCCGGCGGTCTCGCTGCGGTGGGTGCGGCAGATCTGCAAGGCGCTGGACGCCGCGCACCGCAACGGCGTGGTGCACCGGGACATCAAGCCCGAGAACATCATGATCACCGACGGCGGCGAGGCCAAGGTGCTGGACTTCGGCATCGCCCGGCTGCTCTCCCAGCCGGCCGCCGGCGGACTCACCTCCACCGATGTGGTCATCGGCACGCCGGTCTACCTGGCACCGGAGTGCTGGGCGGGCCTGCCGATCGACGGCCGGGCCGACCTCTACGCCCTCGGCGTGGTGCTCTACCAGCTGTGCACCGGCCGCCGCCCGTTCAACGCCGACCAGGCCGTCACCATGATGTACGCGCACCTCAACGAGCAGCCGCTGCCCCCGGACACCTCCGACCCGGCCCTGGACCGGCTGATCCTCCAACTGCTCGCCAAGAAGGCGGAGGACCGGCCCGCCGACGCCGCCGAGGTCCGGCAGCGGCTGCGCGACCTCAAGGTGCTGCGGGACCGCAAGGGCGGCACCGACCCGGAGGCCCTGCGGCAGAAGGCCGACGACGCCTGGCGGCGCGGCGCGGCCGGCTCGCCCGAGCGGGCCGCCGAGCAACTGGTCGCGCTGATCCCGCAGTTCGCCCGGGCCTTCGGGACGGCCGACCCCCGGACCCTGCGCACCTGCCACGACCTGGCGCTGTGGCTGGCCCGCTCGGGTCGGCCGCGGGCGGCCGTCGCCCTGCTGCGCGAGCTGCTGCCCGCGCTGGACGGCCACCCGCGGGCCCGCGAGGACGTCGGTCGCGACCTGGAGCGGTGGGAGCGCGACAGCGCCGACGCCGCGCCCGACCCGGCCCGTCCGCTAGTGCTGGCCGAGCTGCTCGACGGCACGGCGCAGAGCGGCTGAGCCGCCCTCGGCGATCGGCACGCCGTGCCCGAACAGCACGGTGTCGGCCTCCAGTTCCGACAGCCGGCGGAAGGACTCCACGGCCAGCGCCGGATCGGCGTTGAAGACGCCGGGCATGGTGCGGTGTTCGACGTTGGCCGCGATGTCACCGGTGAACAGCACGCCCCGCTCCGGCAGGTGCAGCGCGATCGAGCCGTCCGTGTGGCCCGGCACGTGCACCACCACCGCGCCGCCGCCGAAGCCGAGCTTCTCGCCGCCCGCCACCTCGCGGTCGACCGTGCACGGCGGGGCGGGCGGCAGCTTCGGCAGGCTGTCCCAGATCTCCTGCTCGAAGGGGCTCAGCACCATCGGCCGGGGCTGCTGCTCGCCGCGGAGCACCGGGGCCTCCAGCCGGTGGGCCACCACCTCGGCGCCCAGCCGCCGGGAGAGTTCGGCGGCCGATCCGGCGTGGTCCTCGTGGTAGTGGGTGAGCACGATGGTGCGCAGCGCGGCCGGGTCGGCGCCGTCGGCGCGGATCGCCGCCTCGATGCTGTCGGCCTGTCCGGCGGGGCCGGTGTCGATCAGGGTGAGCGAGCCGTCCTCGTCGCGCCAGAGGTAGACGGTGCCGAAGTCGAGGGTGACGAGGGTCAGTTCCGGTCGGATGCGGGTGATCTCCATGGGGGCGATCCTGCCCCGCCGGGCGGCCGTTCGACCGGGTGTTCGCCCCTGGCGTGACGAACCGGCCGGGCGGACCGGCGGGACGGCCGGCCGGCTGTCAACCGTACGGGCGCCCAGTGCGGCCGGTGCCGGGCCCGGACGGTTGGGAGGATTTCGCCGATCGGGACGGTCTGGTCCGGGGCGGCGCGCCGTTGATATACCTCGCAGCACAGGGGCCGGGCACGGTCCGCGCCGCCTCCGGGCGGCCCGGTCCGAAGCCCGGCGAGCTGCGAAGAACTCGACGAACTCGACGAACTAGGAGGTGGGGATCGGATGAAGCTCCTCCGTGTCGGCCCGCCGGGCGCCGAACGCCCGGTCGTGCTGGGCCAGGACGGCACCGCGTACGACCTCTCCGGGGTGACCGCGGACATCGACGGCGGCTTCCTCGCCGGGCTGGCCGGTGACGGCGCCGCGGCGCTGGCCGGGCAGGTGGCGGCCGGCCGGCTGCCGGTGGCCGAGATCGGCGGGCAGCGGGTCGGCCCGCCGGTGGCGCGCCCCGGCAAGGTGGTCGGCATCGGCCTCAACTACCGGGACCACGCGGCCGAGGCGGGTGCGGCGATCCCGGACGAACCGGTGATCTTCCTCAAGCCCAGCTCGACCGTGGTCGGCCCGTACGACGAGGTGCTGGTGCCGCGCGGCGGCGAGAAGACCGACTACGAGGCCGAGCTGGCCGTGGTGATCGGCCGGACCGCCCGCTACCTGCCGGACCACGCGGCGGCGGCCGGGGTGATCGCCGGCTACACCATCGCCAACGACGTCACCGAGCGGGCCTTCCAGTTCGAGCGCGGCGGCCAGTGGGACAAGGGCAAGTCGGCGGAGACCTTCACCCCGCTCGGGCCGTGGCTGGTCACCGCGGACGAGGTGGCCGATCCGCAGCGGCTGCCGCTGCGGCTGTGGGTCAACGGGGAGCTGCGCCAGGACGGCTCCACCGAGCGGATGGTCTTCCCGGTGCTGGAACTGGTCCGCTACACGAGCCAGTTCATGGTGCTGGAGCCGGGCGACGTGATCGTCACCGGCACTCCGGCCGGGGTCACCCTGGGCCGCCCGGGTACGCCGTACCTGGCGCCCGGCGACATCGTCGAGATCGAGATCGACGGGCTCGGCCGGCAGCGGCAGGTCCTCGGCAAGGCGTAGGGCCCAGCCGTCCCGACCCTTGGCACGGGGGTCGGGCCGGATCCCGGGCCGCGCGTCCGCCGGGCCCCGCCGCGCCGGGCTACTCGGCCGGGCCGCCCAGCGCCGCCCGCAGCCGGGCCGTCCGCGGCGAGTCCGCGCCCTCCAGGGCCAGCAGCCCGGCCAGCACCTCGGCGGTCTGCGGGTCGTGCAGCGAGGTGGCCGCCGCCATCGCCACGAACTGGTCCACCAGCCACTCCCGCAGCTCGTCCACCGGGACCTCCCGGCCCTCGTCGAGCCAGCTCAGCGAGGCCCCCTCGACCACCGCGATCCACGAGCGGACCAGCAGGGTCAGCCTCGGCCCGGCCTGCCGCACCCCGAGGTGGCGCAGCGTGCGCTTCAGCGCCGCCCGCCGGACGTCGTCCACGATCGCCGAGGTGCGGGCCGTCTCCACCACCGAGCCGCCGCGCAGCAGCGCCGAGTAGCCGGTGCCGTGTTCGGCGACGAAGGCGAAGTAGCTCTCCAGGACGGCGGACAGCTGCTGGGTCGGGCTCCCGGCGAGCGGCACCACGAACCGGCCGGTGAGTTCCTCGGCCGCGCTGCGCAGCGCGGCCTCGTACAGCTGCTGCTTGCCGCCCGCGAAGTAGCGGTACACCAGCGGCCGGGAGGCGCCGGCGGCCTGCGCCACGTCGTCCAGCCCGACCTCCTCGGGCGCCCGGTGCGCGAACAGCTCCAGGGCCACCGCGATCAGCTGCTCGCGCCGCTGCTGCACCGGCAGCCGCCGGTACCCGGCGCGCCGCGGCCTGGCGGCCGGTTCGGGGGCTGGCGGTGGCGCTGAGCTGGCTTCCATGCCGGTCAGCGTAACGGCCCCGGGCCGGATCGGAGCCGGGTGTGCACCGATCTTCCGAACGGGCGTTTGCGCCTGTTCGGGCGGTCGCCCCCGCCCCCGGACGGCCCGCCGGGAGGCCGGTGCCGGGGCGGCCCGGGGGAGGCCCCGGGAGGCGCTCCAGCGGCCCCCGGCCGAGGATGGGACGCATTCCGCCGCCCTGCCGAGGAGGCCCGCCGGATGGCGCACACGCTGGAACGGCCGCCCCGCGCGCGAAGCCTGCGCGGGGCGCTCCTGGCGTGGGTGCGCTCGGCGCCGGGGACGTACCTGTGGCTGCTCGTGCTGGGGGTCACCAGCCTGGTGGTGGCCCGGATGGACCAGCACACCCTGGACTGGTTCCTGGCTGCCCGCTCGACCAATCTGGAGCAGCTGCGCTCGCGTCCGGTGCACGCCCTGGTGGCCAGCGCGCTGTGGACCGAGACGTCCAGCTGGCCGCTGTACGCGGTGCTGTTCACCGTGTTCCACGCCAACGCCGAGCGCTGGCTGGGCACCGCGCGCTGGTTCGTGGTGGCCGCGACCGCGCATGTGCTGGCGACCCTGGTGAGCGAGGGCGTGGTCGCCTGGGGGATCGTCCGGGGGACCCTGCAGCGGAGCATGGCCGAGACGGTGGACGTCGGGGTCTCCTACGCGCTGGCGGGGGTGGTCGCGGTGCTCACCTACCGGTTCGCGGGCGGCTGGCGGTGGCTCTACGGCACCGGGGTCGTCGTCTTCTACCTGGTGCCCCTGGTGGTCTCGCACACGTTCACGGACCTCGGGCACTTCAGCGCCGTGCTGATCGGTCTCGGCTTCTTCCGCTTCGCATACGGACGGTCCCGGTGGGACCCGGGCCGGGTGCTGCGGCACCGGCGGCGGCATCGCTCGGGCGGGTGAGCCCGCGCCGGAGGGATCCAATTGGCCGGTCCATGCCACCGGGTAGGGGCTTGCAAACGGCGCGTGCCACGAAATGATGTCCGGATGGTTGAACTGATCAGCTCCGACGGCACCACCCCCCGCCGTGTCGCCGACGCCTATGTGCGGGACCTCGCCGAGCTCGACCCGCTGACCGCGGTGTACCTGGGCCTGAACCCCGAGGACGACCGCCTCCCCGACCTCTCCCCGGCCGGGGCCGAGGCGATCGCGGACCTCGGGCGCTCCACCCTGGCCCGGCTCGACGAGGCCGAGGCGGCACTCGACCAGGCCGCCACGGCCGACGCCGCCCGGGACGAGGCCGAACGGCGCTGCGCCCGCCTGCTGCGCGAGCGGCTCGTCGCCGAACTCGCCGTCCACGACGCGGGCGAGCGGTTCCGGGCCGTCCACAACCTGGGCTCGCCGCTGCACAACCTCCGTGACGTCTTCACCCTCATGCCCACCGACACCGAGGAGCAGTGGGGCATCCTCGGCCGCCGCCTCGCCCGGGTGCCGGAGGCGCTCACCGGGTACCGCGCGACCCTCGCCGAGGGCATCGCCCGCGGCCTGCTCTCCGGCCCCCGCCAGGTGACCACGGTGATCGGCCAGCTCGGCGAGTGGCTGGCCGGCGACACCCCGGGCGGCTGGTTCGGCGACCTGGTCCGGGAGGGTCCCGAGTCGCTGCGCGCGGAGCTGTCCGGCCACGCGACGGCCGCCGCCGAGGGCCTGGTGTCCCTGCGCGACTGGCTGGGCGAGGTCTACGGCCCGGCCGCCGCCGACGCCCCGGACACCGTCGGCCGCGAGCGCTACGGCCGCTGGGTGCGCTACTGGACCGGCGCCGACCTCGACCTGGACGAGGCCTACGCCTGGGCCTGGCAGGAGTTCCACGACCTGCTGGCCCAGATGCGCACCGAGGCCGAGAAGGTGAAGCCGGGCGCCGACCCGATGCAGGCGATGAAGTGGCTGGAGACCGACGGCCCCGCGCGGTTCGGCGCCGAGGCCGCCCGTGAGTTCCTCCAGGGGCTGATGGACGGCGCGATCGCCGACCTCCAGGGCATCCACTTCGACCTGGCCGAGCCGATCACCCGGGTCGAGTCCCGGATCGCCCCGGCCGGCAGCGCCGCCGCGCCGTACTACACGGCCCCCTCGCTGGACTTCAGCCGCCCGGGCCGGACCTGGCTGCCCACCCTCGGCCGCGAGCGCTTCCCGGAGTGGGACCTCGTCTCGACCTGGTACCACGAGGGCGTCCCCGGCCACCACCTGCAGCTCGCGCAGTGGAACTACGTCGCGGACCGGCTCTCCACCTACCAGGTCAGCCTCGGCGGGGTGAGCGCCAACCTGGAGGGCTGGGCCCTGTACGCCGAGCGCCTGATGGACGAGCTCGGCTACCTCACCGACCCGGGCCACCGGCTCGGCTACCTCAACGCGCAGATGATGCGGGCGCTGCGGGTGATCGTCGACATCGGCATGCACGCCGGCCTGGACTTCCCGGCCGACTCGCCGTACCGCCCGGGGGAGCGGGTCGAGCCGGACGCCGCCCGTGAGTTCTTCGGCCGCTACTGCGGGCTGTCCGCCGACTTCCTGGACAGCGAGCTGGTCCGCTACCTGGGCCTGCCCGGCCAGGCGATCGGCTACAAGCTGGGCGAGCGGGCCTGGCTGCGCGGGCGGGCGGCGGCCAGGGCGGCGCACGAGGCGCGCGGCGAGGTGTTCGACCTCAAGGCCTGGCACATGGCGGCGCTGTCGCAGGGCTCGCTGGGCCTGGACGACCTGGTCGCGGAGCTGTCCGTGCTCTAGGGCGCGTCTGTGGCGCGAGGTCCCGGGCACGGTCCCGGGACCTCGGGCCACTCGGGCCGCGGTCCCGGTCGATCTGGTTCTTTGGTCCCATTTCAACCGATTTGGTGAGCTTTTTCCTTGCCATTCGCCGCGAGGCGAGTTTGGCTTGAAGGCGACTGCGTGACCTCTCCGCTCCCCTCCGGAAAGGCTCCCCCAGTGTCCTCCCAAGCCCAAGCTGCCACCGGTCATGGAACGGCGGACTCCCGCCGCTGGTGGGCCCTGGCGGTCATCGCCATCGCCCAGCTGATGATCGTCCTCGACATCACCATCGTGAACATCGCCCTCCCGTCGGCCCAGAAGGATCTCGGGATCTCGGACGCCGACCGGCAGTGGGTGATCACCGCCTACACGCTGGCCTTCGGCGGACTCCTGCTCCTCGGCGGCCGGCTCGGCGACCTCTTCGGCCGCAAGCGCGTCTTCACCATCGGCCTGCTCGGCTTCGCCCTCGCCTCGGCGATCGGCGGCGCCGCCAGTGGCCCGACCATGCTCTTCGCCGCCCGCGCCCTCCAGGGCGCCTTCGGCGCGCTGCTCGCCCCGTCCGCCCTGGGACTGCTCTCCACGACCTTCACCGATCCCAAGGAGCGGAGCACCGCCTTCGGCATCTTCGGCGCGATCGCCGGCGGCGGCGCCGCGATCGGCCTGCTCCTCGGCGGCCTGCTCACCGAGTACCTGAACTGGCGCTGGTGCCTGTTCGTGAACACCCCGATCGCGATCGCCACCGCCTTCGCGGCGTTCTCCGTGCTGACCCGCGACCACATCGGCAAGGACACCCGGACCAGGCTCGACCTGCCCGGCGCCGTGCTCGGCTGCGGCGGCCTGCTCGCCATCGTCTACGGCACCTCCGAGGCCGTCACCCGAGGTTGGGGCGACTGGCTGGTGCTCGGCTCGCTGGGCCTCGGCGTGCTGCTGCTCGCGGTGTTCGTCCTGGTCGAGAAGCGCACCCCGCACGCGCTGCTGCCGCTGCACATCGTGGCCGAGCGCAACCGCGGCGGCGGCGCCCTCTCGGTCGGCCTGGCGATGATCGGCATGTTCGGCCTGTTCCTGTTCCTGACCTACTACCTCCAGGTCATCAAACACTTCTCGCCGGTGATGTCCGGGGTCTCCTTCCTGCCGATGACGGCGGCCATCGTCATCAGCTCCACCGGCTTCGCGGCCCGGCTGATGACCAGGGTGCCGTCCCGCAACCTGATCGGACCGGGGCTGCTGCTCGCCGCCGCCGGGATGGCCTGGCTGACCCAGATGAAGGTGGACAGCCCCTGGGCCGGCATGGTGCTGCCCGCCGAACTGCTGCTCGGCTTCGGCATGGGCCTGATCTTCATGCCGTCGATGAGCCTGGCCACCCTCGGCGTCGCGCCGAACGAGGCCGGCGCCGCCTCGGCCACCATCAACTCGGCCCAGCAGGTCGGCGGCTCCTTCGGCACCGCGCTGCTCAACACCATCGCGGCCAGCGCCACCGCGAGCTGGCTCGCCGCCCGGATCACCACCGCCGGGGACCCGGCGGTCCAGGCCCAGGGCGCGGTGCACGGCTATGTGATCGCCACCTGGGTCGCCATGGGCATCCTGCTGCTGGCCGCGCTGATCGCCTTCCTGATGATCGACCACCGGCCCGCGCCGGGCGAGGCCACCGGGGCGACCGGCGCCGCGGCCGAGGCCCCGGCGAGCGCCGGGGCACCGGCCCAGGCCACGGCCCACCAGCAACAGCGGAGCACCTGACCCGCTCCGTCGCCCCCGTCCGCGGACCTCCCGGACGGGGGCGACCGGCTGAATTCTCATGCCGTTCCCAGCGACGCATCACGACCCTCCCAGCTCGGGGCGCCATAGTCGGGACCGACCCCGCACCGCCGCCGACCAGGGCAGGAGCCGACCGAGCATGGGCCAGCACCGCCGCCGTACCCCCCGCCGCCGCCGTCTCCTGGCGCCGACCCTGGTCACCACGGCCCTCTCCGTCCTCACCGTGGCGGTCGTGGTGGTGGGCACCCACAGCCTGACCCCGCGGGCCACCGCCGTCGCCTCCCCGGCCACTTCGGCCGCCGTCGCGCCGTCGGTCCCGGGCACGCCCACCGTCCCCGCCGCCGTCCCGGTCACCGGGACGGAGCCGTCGGCGTCCTCGGAGCCGCCGGTGCCGTCGGAGCCGTCGGTGCCGTCGGAGCCGGATCCGGCCACCCAGTCGGCCGCGTCCACTCCCGCGTCCACTCCCACGACGGCGGCCCCCACCCCCGCCGACGGGCCGCTCGGCACCACCGCCACCGCCCCGGCCACCCCCGAGGCGGCCACCGTCGGCGCCCTGTTCACCGGCACCGTCCGCCCGGGCAACCACTTCTGCACCGCCAGCGTGCTGCACAGCACCACCGGGAACCTGCTGCTCACCGCCGCCCACTGCCTCGACGACCCGAGCGGCGTCACCTTCGCCCCGGGTTACCGCGACGGCCGCGCCCCGTACGGGACCTGGCGGGTCACCGCCGTGCACACCACCACCGGCTGGTCCCACGGCGGCGACCAGGACGAGGACTTCGCGGTCCTGGAGACCGCCGCCGACGCCGCCGGCCGCCGGGTCGAGGACGTGGTCGGCGGCAACACGCTCGGCACCGACGAGCCCTTCGGCACCGCCGTCCGGCTCTACGGCTACCCCGCCGGCGGCGAGTTGCCCCTGCTGTGCACCAACACCACCGGCCGGCAGAGCGCCTACCAGCGGGTCGTCGACTGCCCGGACTACCCCGGCGGCACCAGCGGCGGACCCTGGATCTCCACCGCCACCGGCCATGTCGTCGGTGCCATCGGCGGCTACCAGCAGGGCGGCGACACCGACGACATCTCCTACAGCGCCTACTTCGACCACACCGTCGCGGCCCTCTACGCCGAGGCGGCCGCCGCGGCCGCCTCCTGACCGCCGTAGCGGGTCCGGTGCCGGGGGAGGGAGCGCACCCGGGCGACGGCGGCCGGTACCGCGGCCGGCCCGAAACTGCCGACCGCCCGGAACCAGGCCGCGCGCCAGGCGGCGATCCGGTCCCCGGGGATGCCGCAGCAGCGGACGTAGGTGACCAGCAGCGGTTCCGACGGCATCCGGAGCCCGGCCAGCACGTCCGCCAGGGTGCTGCGCGGCAGCGCCCCGAACCCGCCGGTCCGGGCCCGCTCCTGGAGTTCGCGCAGCGAGGGCTGCCCGGCCGCCAGCCGCAGCCGGTGCATCGCCTCCAGCAAGTGGGCCGGCTCGTAGACCAGTTCGAGTCTTCGGGCCCGCCCGCCCGCCGGTGCCGCGCCCGGCCGCCGTTCGGCGCGGGCGGCTGCGGTGCCCGTACCGGTGGCGGCCCGTTCCCAGCGCTGCCGCGCCTCGCGGACCGAGGCCCCGCAGGCCGCCGCGTACGCCTCGACCACCCCCAGCCGGGGCAGGGCGGAGCCGCTGTCGGCCCGTGACAGCGTGGCCGGCGAGCACCCCGAGCGGGCGATCCGGTCGGCCATCTGCCGGTAGGTGAGGCCGGACTCCGCGCGCAGGGCACGCAGCCAGTGGGCCAGTTCGTAGTGCGGTGCCGCCGGGGGCACCGCCTTCTTGCGTCGCGCCATTGCCGCCTCCCCACGGCGTGCCGCCCGGTCGGCCGTCGTTCCCGGTAATGGCCGGAACCTGGTCCGACCGGTTCGGCCAGCCGACTGCGATGCGATGTCGTGAATCGCCTCGAATGACGTTCCGGGTGGTACACGTAAGGGTGCGACCACGGTAGTCATCGGGTTCTCCCAAGGTCAATCCCCTTTGCTTCTTCTTTGCATCGCCCGGTGTTGTAGAAGTTGCCACCGCGGGGGCTTGTCAGGAGCGGTTGATTCAATTCGTCCGGAATGCGGTGGGACGGATTCCGCCGCCCTGGCCTGGACGAAGGGAGGTCCGGACGGCGTTCCTCCGAGGCGGTTGTCCGGCGCCGGCGGGATGAGTGGCCCTTGCGGTGGGCTTTACCGGTCTGTTGGCATTGGCAGCGTCCGCAGCGGTATTTCGGAACTCTCGAAGGAGACATTATGTCGCCCACGGAAAACGCCGATTTCAACGTCCTGGTCGAGCTGCTCAAGGACGTCAAATCCGGACTGGAAGGACAGTCGATCACCCCGGCCGACTCGGTGGTCGAGGACCTCGGGCTGGATTCCCTGGACCTTCTCCAGCTGGCCCGGAAAATCAACCGCCGGCTCGGCGTCGACTTCGACCTGGACAACTGGAACGAGACCGCGGCCGAGCACCGCCGCACGGTCGGCTCGATCCTGGCCGTGGTCGCGGCGGCCCAGCGTGTCTGAGCGGGCCGGCGTGTCCGACCGGGCCGGGGCCACGCCCGGCACCGGCCGGGTCGCCCTGGTGACCGGCGGCTCGCGCGGGATCGGCGCGGCCGTCGTGCACCGCCTGGCGGCCGACGGGCTGACCGTGCACCTGGTCTACCGCGAGGCCGAGGAGGCCGCCCGGAACGTCGTCGCCGCCGTCACGGCGGCCGGCGGCCGGGCGGTCGCCCACCGCGCCGACGTCGCGGACGAGAAGCAGGTCGTCGACCTGGTCGAGCGGATCGCCGAGCGGGAGGGCGCGCTGCACGTCCTGGTCAACAACGCGGCCGTGATCGACGACCGGCTGGTCGCCGCCACCCCGACCGCGCACTGGGAACGGGTGCTCCGGATCAACCTCACCGGCCCCTTCCTGGCCTGCCGCGAGGTCCTCCCGCTGATGCTCGACCAGGGCTGGGGCCGGATCGTCAACATCTCGTCCAACTCCGTGCGGATCCCCGGCCCCGGCCAGAGCGCCTACGCCGCCGCCAAGGGCGGGCTGGAGGCGCTCACCCGGACGCTGGCCGTCGAGGTCGGCCGCAAGGGCATCCGGATCAACACGGTGGCCCCCGGCAAGGTGCGCACCGAGATGACCGACGCCGTCGCCGAGCGGCTCGGCTCGGACGGCGCCGGCACCCGCTGGGGCCTGCCCGAGGACATCTCCGGCCTGGTCGCCTTCCTGGCCGGCGAGGAGGCCGACTACATCCAGGGCCAGACCTTCACGGTGGACGGCGGCCGGCTGGTGATGCGGGCCGCCGCCGGGGCCCGGCCGCGCCGGGCGGGGGTGCCGGCGTGAAGTACTGGGAGGACCTGGTGGGCGCGCCCGACCACCGGTTCGGTCCGCTGGTCTTCGGCGGCGACCTGCTCGACCGGTTGCTCGACCTGATGGGCGAGAAGCACCCCGTCCACGACGACGACGCCTTCGCCCGGGCCCTGGACCGCACCCGGCGGATCGTGCCCGGCGGCTTCATCCACTCGATCACCTCCGGCTGGGTGGTCCAGCACGGCTCGCCGGCCGCCGTCGTCGGCCTGCGGACCCTGGCCTGGGACTTCGTCCGCCCGCTCTACCCCGACACCCCGTTCTGGTTCACCACCCGCACCGGCCGGTCCGTCGAGATCGACGACCGGCTCGGGCTGGTCGAGTCCACCCGGCGGGTGCACGACGACAACGACCGCACCTACGCGATCGGTCGGATGAGCGTGGTGGTGCTGCGCCGTGCCGCGGCCGTCGCGCTCGAGCCCGCCCCGGACCCGGCCGCTCCGGGACCCGACACCGACCCGGCGCGGGCGGTCACCGCCCCCGCCCGGACCAGCGAGAGGACAGAACGATGACCGACGACACCGCGCACACCCCGCCGGCCCCGAGGCCCGGTCCGCTGGTACCCCGCCCGCTGGAGGGCCGGGTGGCCCTGGTCACCGGCGGCTCGCGCGGCATCGGCGCCGGCATCAGCCGCAAGCTCGCCGCCTGGGGCGCCACCGTGGCGATCAACTACGTCGACCGGGAGGGCCCCGCCAAGGAGCTCGCGGCCGAACTCACCGAGTCCGGGGCCAAGGTGACCCTGCACCGGGCCGACCTGTCCGAGCCGACGGCCGCCGAGGAGCTGCTGGCCGAGGTCGGCGAGGCCCACGGGGACCTGCACATCCTGGTCCAGAACGCGGCGGCCACCAAGTTCTCCCTGCTGGAGAACGCCACCCTCAGCCAGTGGCAGTTCGTCCAGGACACCAACGCCCGGGCCACCTGGCTGCTGGCCAAGCACGGGGTGCCGCTGATGAAGGGCCGCCCCGGCGCCCGGTTCATCACCATCACCAACTCGACCACCTCCCGGATCGTGCCGCGCGCCGGCCTGCTCGGCGCCGCCAAGGCCGCGCTGGAGAACCTCACCCGCTTCCTCTCCTACGAGCTGGCCCCGCACGGCATCGTCGCCAACTGCGTCCGCCCCGGCCTGGTGCAGACCGGCGTCTTCAGCGTCCGGCCCGACTTCAACCACGGGGTGCGGCACGAGCAGGCGGTCTCCCCGTGGCCGGACGGACACATGACCACCCCCGAGAACAGCGCCGACGTGGTCGCCATGCTCTGCCTGGACGAGGCCGCCTGGATTGTCGGGCAGACCATCACGGTGGACGGCGGCTACGCGCTCTGGGGCAACCTGAACAGCCCGCTCCGGGTCGGCGAGTGACGCGGGGAAGGGGGACCGCGCCATGTCCGACGTGATCGTGACCGGAACCGGGGTGATCTCCCCGGCCGGCCTGGGCACCGAGCAGCTCTGGTCCGCGATGGCCGCCGGCCGGTCGCTCTTCGGCCCGGCCGGACCGCTGCCCTGGCCGGTGGCCGCGGTCGACCGCGGCGCCGTGGAGTGGCCGTCCGGAAAGGCCTGGGTGGACAACCGCAAGTACGCCAACCTGGCCGCCCACTGGGCGGTCGGGGCGGCCCGGCTCGCACTGCGGCAGGCCGGCCGCGACCCGGACGCCCCCGACAGCCCCGGCTGGGGGGACCCGGAGCGCGGCGGCACCGTGATGGCCGTCGGCAGCACCGGCGACGAACTGGGCGACGTGATGCCCAGGCTCGCCGGGATGGCCCTGGACGACCCGCGCCCGCTCGCCACCCTGCTCTACGAGGAGGTACCGGACTACTCCTACATCCGCGGCATCCCCTCCCAGCTCGGCCAGTTCGTCTGCATGGCGACGGGCTTCCGGGGCTCCAACGTCGCCGCCTACGGCGAGGTGGCGGCCGGCGGCCTGGGCGCGCTGGCGCTCGCGCTGCGGTTGCTGGAGAGCGGCGAACTCGACCGGGTGCTGGTGGTCGGGGTCGCCCCGCCGTCCTCGGTCACCGCGCTGCACTCCTTCGACCGGGACGAGCCGATCGGCACCGAGGCCGCCCCCGGGCGCGGCCCGTTCGACGAAGGACGGGCCGGACCGCTGCTCGGCCAGGGCGCCGCCGCCGTCCTGCTGGAGCGGGCCGCCCCGGCGGACGCCCCGGCGCCCCGGGCGCTGGCCCGGCTGCTCGCCTGCGAGACGGTGGTCGCCGCCGACCGGGCGAGCGCGACCGGCCTGGCGGTGCGGGCGGCGCTCCGCCGGGCCGGCGAGCGGCCGGACCACTGGTGGGCGCACGGCTCGGGCTCGCCGGCCGCCGACCGGGAGGAGTGCTCGGCCGTCCTGCCCCAGCTCGGCGCCGTGCCGGTGACCAGCAGCAAGGGCACCCTGGGCCTTGCCCTGGAGTGCTCGGCACTGATCGACACCGCTCTCGCGGTCGAGTCGCTGCGGCGCGGCCAGCTGCCACCGGTCGGTCTGCTGCGCCGTCCCGACCCGCGGCTGGGCGGCCCGGACACCGTGACCGGGGAGGCCCGTCCGGTACCGGGCCCGGGCACCGCCCTGATCACCGGGATCGACCACGGCCGGAGCAGCGCCTCGGCCGGGGCCCTGGTGCTCGGCGGCGTCACCGGGCACCCGGGCGACCACCAGGCACGGCGGGAGGAGGAGCTGTGACGGACGAGGACATCGTGATCACCGGGATGGGTGTGGTCACCCCGATCGGCGCGACCGTGGAGGACTTCTGGGAGGCCAACCTGGCCGGCCGGTCGGGCGTGGTCGCCGAGGACCGGATGGACCTCGGCGGACTGCCCTGCGGCTGGGCGGCCGGGCTGATCCCGGAGGACGTCAAGAAGGAGGTGGCCGAACGCTGGGGCGCCCCGGACCGCACCTGGGGCGACACCCTGCTGCACAGCGTCGTGGACCAGGCGCTCACCGATGCGGGCATCACCGGCCCGCTCGGCGGCGAGGCCGCCGGACTGGTCTGGTCCCGGGTCTGGCCGGGGCCGAGCGGCTCCTTCCCGCAGGACTACGCGGTCCACTTCCAGGAGCTCGGCCGACGGTACCGGCGGATCGGCAACGGCCCGGCCGAGGTGCTGGAGAACCTGCGCGGCCGCCGGCTGTCGGCGGAGGCCTCGGACCACTCGGCCTTCCCGGTCGAACTCGCCGGACGGCTGGGCGTGCCGCTGATCGCCTCCCGGGTGGAGGCCACCTGCTCCGGCGGCCTGCGCTCGATCGCCGAGGCGGTCCGGCTGCTGCGGCTGGGACGGGTGGAGGTCGCCGTGGTGGCGGTCTCGGTCTCCCGCAACACCCAGTACGTGCTCTCCCAGTACGGACAGCTGATGGCGCTGTCCCGCTGGAAGGGCGATCCGGCCCTCTCGTCGATGCCGTTCGACAAGCGCCGCTCCGGCATGGTGATCAACGAATCGGCCGGGGCGCTGGTCCTGGAGACCGCGGGCCACGCCGCCCGGCGCGGCCTGGCCGGGGCGCACGCCGTGGTCGGCGGCTGGGGCCTGGCGGTGGACACCACCCACATCACCGCGCCGCAGGTCGGCATGGTCGAGCGGGTGATGCGCACCGCGATCGCCGGCTCCGGGCTGACGCCGGACGACATCGACACCGTCAACGCGCACGGCACCTCCACCAAGCTCAACGACATCACCGAGGCCCGGGCGCTGCACCGGGTGTTCGGCGAGCGGACGGCGGAGCTCGACGTCTGCGCGGTGAAGTCGCTCACCGGGCACGGTTCGGCGGCGTCGGGGGTGGTGGAGACGGTGGCGGCGGCGCTCACCCTCGGGCGGGGCGTCGTTCCGCCGGTGGTGACCTGCACCGAACCGGACCCGGCCTGCGCGGTGAAGACCTCGCTGACGCCGGTGGAGCGGCCGGTGGCCACGGTGCTGAAGAACTCCTTCGGCTTCGGTGGGCAGTACGCGTCCATGGTGTTCAAGCGCGCGGCGCAGCCCCGTCGGGCCCCGGTCCGGTGAGCGGCGGGAACGCGGTGGGCGCCGCGCGGCTGCCGGTGGAGGTGGTCGAACCGGTCGGCCGGCACCGGGCGACGGTTCTCTGGCTGCACGGCCTCGGCCAGGGCCCGGAGAGCCTGGTGGAGGTGGCCGAGCGGTTGGACCTGGCCCGGGCGGGCATCCGCGGGGTGTTCCCGCAGGCGCCGCTGCGGCCGATCGGCCGGGTGTCCGGCGACCCGGTGCGGGCCTGGTTCGAACAGGATGTGTTCGCCCTGGAGAACCCCGGCCCGGCGTCGCTGCCCGGTGTGCTCGCCATCGAACGGCGGCTGCGGGCCGTGCTCGACGAGGAGACCGCGAGGGTGGGGGCCGGGCGGGTGGTCGTCGCCGGGTTCTCGCAGGGGGCGCTGATGGCGCTGGTGCTGGCGCTGCGGTATCCGCAACGGCTGGCGGGGCTGGCGCTGTACGCGCCGTTCCTCCCGGACGAGGCGGTGCCGCTGCTGGCGTCGCGAAGGTCGGCGGTCGCGGTGGACCTGCCGGTCTGGATCGGCCATGGTGCGTTCGACTGGATCATTCCGGAGAAGAGCGGCGCGAAGGTAAGGGATGTGCTGGCTGAGTGGGGACACCCGGTGGGCTGGCAGCGGTATCGGGCCGGTCATGAGGCGTTCGGGGGAGTGAAGCGCGCCGTGCCGGAGTTTCTTGAGCGCGTACTCGGCCCCACCGGGGACTGACGGCGGGCTCGAACCTTGCGGATGACTGTCAGCGGCCCTCGCTCGAAACGAGCGAGGGCCGCTGGTGGTTAGGAGTGGTGGTCAAGTTCGCCGGCCTTGATGGCGTGGAGGAGTTCGGCAAAGGTGGCGCCGGTGGTGTGGAGTATGAGTTCGCCGTCATCGGACTCCCGGAGTTCGACCAGCCCGTCCATGGTTCGGACTTCCACACACAATTCGCCTGAGCTGCTGAAGGAAGACTTCTGCCAGTTGCTCTGATTCATCTCGATCCTTACAAGGTTCGGGCTGTACGGCTGATCAGGTCGCGTGATTCGTCCTCTGTGAGCGCGTACTTCTCGATGCGCTTGAAGATTGCACGGTAGGTCGCAAGTTCACCCGGAGCATCGAAGAAGAAGGGTCCCCGCGAGGACTCCGTCTCGATGGTATCGAGCTCTGGCACCTCACCGAAGCTGTAGATGATGCTCTCGATCGGGCCTGGATAGGTATCCGCGCTGAAGGGGATCACGCGGATACTTATCGTGTCCCTGAGCGAGTCATCAACCAGGCACCCGAGCTGCTGCCGCAGTACATCGGCGCCGCCATAGCGTGTGATCAGGCATGACTCGTGAAGGTAGACCTCTAGCCTCTTCTGAGGATTTCGGAGGAAGAAGCTTCTGCGCTGTGTTCGGAAGGCGGCCCGCAGATCGATCTCATGAACGGTGAGTTGGGGGATGACTCGGTTGAACATCCCCTTCGCGTAGTCACCGGTCTGAAGGAGCCCAGGAAGGAACAGGGACGTCCAGACCTTGATCGTCCCTGCGGCGAAGTCCTCATGCTCCGCAGATTCGAGGAAGGTGCTGGGGATCAGGCCGCGATACTCCTCCCACCACCCCTTCGTCCGATCCTGCGTCATGTTGCCCAGTGCGTCGATCAGAGGTTCGTTGAGGCACTTGCAGGCGTTGGTGATGGCGCGCAGGCGCTGGCGGCTGACGCCGATCCTGCCGGACTCCATCTGGCTGATCTGACTCACGTCGATGTCGAGGATCCGGGCAAGCTGCGGACCGCTGAGTGTCGTGGCCTCGCGAATCTTTCGCAGCTCGGCACCGAGCCGGCGTTGCCTGAGGGATGGGTGGCGGCGTGGCGGCATGCGTTCGTTCCTTACGTGAATGGCGCCAAGTCTGCCGCCTGGCAGCCGGATCGGTCCACCACTCCCTTCCCGGCTTCCCGCTTGAGGGTGATGTTTGAGCTAGTCGGTACCTCATAGGGAACTCTTGCTGTAGCGTCGGCCTCCGATGCGATCCGATGGATCGTCAGTAATGCCTGGTCACAGGGCAGTAGGCGCCTCCTGCCCTCTTGCGCCGCAGAGCAACCGGCTTCGGCCCGGCCTGGCTCACGGTGACGTTCCACCGACACTCCCCTCCCCACCCCTGCCTCTCCCTCGGAGGTTTCTCATGCGTGCCTTCAGCCCGCCCGACTGGTCCGCCGCCCGTGAGGAGCTGCGCACCGCGCTCGCCCTCTCCTCC
>NZ_LGDO01000510.1:0-36238 GCF_001279805.1 Streptomyces sp. XY431 | reverse complement strand
C
Organism: Streptomyces sp. XY431; assembly: GCF_001279805.1. Taxonomy (NCBI): domain Bacteria; kingdom Bacillati; phylum Actinomycetota; class Actinomycetes; order Kitasatosporales; family Streptomycetaceae; genus Streptomyces; species Streptomyces sp. XY431. The sequence goes on along the minus strand of NZ_LGDO01000510.1, from coordinate 36,237 downwards.
CCCCGTGCCCGGACCGCCACAGGGCGCCCCGGTGCCGCCCGGTGTGCCGGCGGTCGGCCCGGGCTACTTCGCTGCGCTCAGCTACCGGGGCCCGGACGGGTCGGAGCAGAAGCTGCTGCACCGCAGCGAGCCCGGCACCCCGCACCCGGAGTGGAAGATCCTCCAGGACCTGCGGCGGCTGAACGTGCCGCCGGAGCAGGTGCTGGAGCTCTACACCGAGCTGGAGTCCTGCGACCTGCCCGGCGGCTACTGCCACCGGATGATCGCCGCCTCCTGGCCGAACGTCCGGCTCACCCACACGGCCGACTACGGCCGGGAGCACCACTCCCGGCAGGCCGGCATGGCCCAGCTGCTGGACCACCTGGACGAGCTGCACCAGCTGGCCTCCGGTCCACAGCGGGTCCGGCCGTTCCGGGTGCCGCCGCCCGCCCCGGGCACCGTCCCGGCGCCGCAGCCCGTCCCGCCGCAGCAGCTCGGCCAGGAGCTCGGCCAGGCCTTCGGGGCGAACGTGTTCCGCTTCGAGCAGCGCGCGGTGGCCCGGCAGGGTGTTCCCGAGCCGGTGGCGCAGACGCTGATGTGGGCGGGTCTGCCGCGCGAGTTCGGACCGTTCTTCTGGGCGCAGGCCCAGGAGGGCCGGCCGATCCCGACCCTCGCCGAGCTGGCGGCCGAACGGGGCCTGGCGGGCAGCACCGACTTCGGCGGCTACCTGGTGCTGGGCAACGACTACGGCCGGCAGCTGTGTGTGCAGTACGGCACGGCGCACGTGGTCGCGATGGATCTCGAAGGAACCGGGGAGGCGCCCCGGTTCGTCAACACAGGTGTACCGGAGTTCGTCCGCGCGCTGGCCCTGCTGGGCCGGATGTGGCGGCTGCGGTACGGGCTGACCCCGGACCAGGCCGGTCGCTGGACGACCGACTTCCAGGCTCAGCTGGCCGCGATCGACCCGGCTGCGCTCCAGTCCGCGGACACCTGGTGGGCCGTGCTGCTGGAGCAGTTCTGGGACGGCCTGCTCTAGCGGGTGGCCCCGGATCCACGCAGGTGGCTGGGGGTCGTTCCGGTGTCCGGAACGGCCCCTTCGGCGTACCGGTGCGGCGGCGCCTCATTGGGGTTTCGCCATGATCTGCGCAAAATAGGTCAAGAGGATGGTCGCAATCGTCCATTCTCGACATGTTTCGATCCGTTCGACGTTCGAATCCCGACCGGGTTCGTTGACCCGGTTCCCGAGCGGACCGATCCGTCCGATCATGGGCTCCGCAGCCCGCGACACGAGGGGAAGAGCCCATGAGCGACGCCGTCCCCCAGTACGGCTTCACCGTTGCCCGGCGCGGTTACGCGCCCGAGCAGGTCGACCGAGCCCTGACCGCCTACACCGCGCAGCGGGACGAGGCGTGGGAGCGGCTGAGCGTGCTCGGGTCCGGAATCCGGGAGATGGAACGCCGGCTGGCCGAGGTCAGGCAGGCCGCCGCCGATGCCCCGGAACCGGACTACGAGGTGCTCAGCGAGCAGGCCGCCGGGCTGGCCCGGACGGCCGAGAACGAGGCCCGCGCCGTCCGTGACAAGGCCGAGCGCGCGGCCGAGGACCTCCGCGACGAGGTCTACGAGGCCGGCCAGGCGGCCGACCGGGCCGCCAAGGAGTACGCGACCGTCACCCGGACCGAGGCCGACGCGGCCGCGCGCCGCACCGACGAGCGCACCAGGGCCGAGGCCGAGACGATCCGGGCCGACACCGACCGCGAGGTCCGGTCCGTCCGGGACGCCGCCACCGCGCACGCGGCCAAGGTCCGGGTCGCGGCCGCCGAGGCCTCCGAGCGGGCCGAGGCCAAGCTGGCCGAGCTGCGCCGCAAGGCCGACGAGACCTTCGCCGAGGCACAGAGCAGGGCCGACACCGAGGACGCGGCGATCTCCTCCACCGCCGAGCGGCGGGTCAAGGAGGCCGAGCAGTTCCGGGAGGCGGTGCTCGGCCGGATCAAGCAGAGCGACGCCGAGGCGCAGGCCAGGGCGGACGAACTGATCGAGCAGGCCCGGCGCGAGGCCGAGCGGATCAACACGGCGACCGAGCGCGAGCACCGAGAGTTCTCCGCCAGGCTGGAGACGGTGCAGCAGCACCTCGACCACATCAAGGCGACGCTGGCCTCGCTCACGGGTGCCGCGGTGGGTGCGATCGAGCCGCTGCCGGCCCCGGTGGCCGAGGCCCTGGCGGCCGAGGCCCGGGCCGACCTGGAGCGGGCCGACGACGCCCCGGCGGACGCCGCGCCCGCCGACGCGGCTCCGGCCGACGCGGCTCCCTCGGACGCGCCCCCAGTGGACTCGGAGGCGGACACCGGGGAGATCCCGCTGCCCGTCCCCGTCCCCGCCGCGGTTCCCGCCGCCGTGTCGGTCCCGGTGCCCGCGGCCGCCGACCCGCGGGCCGTTCTCCGCAAGGAGCCCGTCCCGGCCCTGCCCGTCGGCCCGGCGTCCGGCGCGGGCGAGGCGGCCACCGCGATGCTCCGGGTCACCCCCGGGCGGGTCGCGCCGGCCGTCGCCACCGGCCCGGTGCCGCCGAGGCCGGCCACGCCCCCGCCGGTTCCGGCGGCGGACGGCGGCGACGGGGCCGGCGCCGAGCGCCCGGCCGAGGAGGAGACCAGGATCATCCCGAAGATCGTGATCGTGGACGACGGCGCCGAGTACGGCACCCCGAACACGGTCGCCTACCGCCGTCGGCGCTGACCGCCCGCCGGCAGTCCGCACGGACCGGGCCCCGAACGCCGCGACGCGTTCGGGGCCCGGCGCGTCCGCGGACCCGGCCGGACGGCTGACCCGGCTGGTCGGCTGACCCGGCTGGTCGGCTGAGCCAGGGGGAGGCGGACCCGGCGGGACGGCTCAGAGCACCTCGACCGCGGCGCCGCCGGCCAGCCGCCGCCGGCAGTCCAGCACGTACCGGGCGTGGGCGGTGATCGCCCCGTAGTCGAAGTCGTCGTGGTCGGCCAGCAGCACGACCGCGTCCGCCGCCGCCAGCTCCTGCGGGCTCGCCTCCACCCGGTGGACGGCGGCGAAGGGGTCGCCGTGCGGGTCGTGCTCGGCCGCCCGCTGGCCCGGGATCACCGGCTCGGGCACGTGCACCCCGACCACCACGTGCGGATCGGCGGCGCGGACCTCGGCGCCCATCCGGACCAGCAGCTCGGCGACCCGGGCGGCCGGCGTCTCCCGGGCGTCGCCGGTGTTCCTCTTGTACGCCAGCCCCAGCAGCAGCACCCGCGAACCCTTGACCGAGCGCTGCCGCTCGTTCAGCGCCTCGGCGAGCCGCCGGACCACGTAGTCGGGCATGTGGCTGTTGACGTCGTTGGCCAGCTCGACGAAGCGGAACGACTGGCCGAGCGCCCGCTCCACCCGCCAGGACAGGTAGGACGGGTCGATCGGCAGGCAGTGCCCGCCCACCCCCGGGCCGGGGGTGAAGCGCAGATAGCCGAACGGCTTGGTGGAGGCGGCGTCGATGGCCTCCCAGACGTCGATCCCGAGATCGTGGGCGAACATCGCCAGCTCGTTGACCAGGGCGATGTTCACATGGCGGAAGGTGTTCTCCAGCAGCTTGGTCAGTTCGGCCTCCTTGCAGGAGGAGACCGGGACGGTCCGGTCGATCAGCCCGCCGTAGAAGCCCTCGACCGCGGCCAGTGAGGCCGGGTCGATCCCGGAGACCACCTTCGGGGTGTTCTCCAGCCGCCAGGTCGGGTTGCCCGGGTCGATCCGCTCGGGGCTGTAGCCGAGGTGGAAGTCCCGTCCGACGGTCAGTCCCGACCCCTGCTCCAGCAGCGGCGCGAGCAGCTCCTCGGTGGTGCCGGGGTAGGTGGTGGACTCCAGGACGACGGTCGCCCCCGGCCGCAGGTGCTGGGCGAGCAGGGCGGCCGAGGCCTCGATGTACGACAGGTCGGGCACGCCGTCGCGCAGCGGCGTCGGCACGGTGATCACCGCGACGTCGAAGTCCGCGACGTCGGACGGCTCGGCGGACGGCAGATAGCTCCCGTTCTCCAGCAGCGGCCGCAGCCGCTCGGCCGGGATGTCCTCGACGTAGGACTCGCCGACGGCCAGCCGTTTGATCCGGCGCTCGTCCACGTCGTAGCCGACCACCCGGTGTCCGACCTCGGCCGCGCGGACCGCGAGCGGCAGCCCCACGTAGCCCTGGCCTGCGATGACAACGCGCATGACGAAGAACCCCCTCCATCGCGACGCCCCTGGCCCCTCCGGGCGTCTCCACACGGTCTTCACCACAGGGTAGGGAGCGGGGCCGGACGGCGCGGGCTTTCCCGGGATTGCGCCGAAAGGGGCCGGAAAGGGACGCGGGGCCGCGATCGGGGCAGGGCGGCACGCGATCGTGACACCGGGTGTGTGGACGGGAAGGGCGGGCGGGGAAAAGAATGAGGCCGAGACCCGTGGCGTCCTCCAGGAAAGGACGCCACGGTTCCCGGCGTGTGGGCGGGCGCCCCCACCCAGGGCCGCCCGGCCTCGCACTCCCGACCCCCATCGGGTGTGCGACCGTGCCCCTCGCAGCCATCCCCCACGGTTGGGTGCGGCGGGCACATTCACCATGGTGCGCGATCTCCATGGACGGGCAGTGACAGGAGTATGTCCAGATCGTGGCAGAACGCGACGATGGGGAAACGGTCCGGCGGAACGCCAGGACCGGCAGCGTGCGGGCGGTGGTTCGTCCGCACCGGATCGCCGGCGGACCGCGTGCGGTTCGTGCGCGGGTCGCGCGCCGCCCCGCCCCCGGCCGTGTGCCGCGTGCGCGTCAGCCTCGCGGCGTAGGCTGGAGACCCCCGGCCGCACGGCGTGCCGGGCCGTTCGCGTTGCCCCAACGGGCCCAGGGCCCCCGGGCAGCACCTTCCTCGGGACGAAGAAGAGACTCCAGATGAGCCTGACCGGACTGCTCGATGTCGTCGCGCGGGACGCGGCCCTCGCCGAGGCGATCGAGGCCGCCACCGCCACCGGTGCGGCGGCCGGGGGCCGCCACCATCTCGACCTGGTCGGCCCGCCCGCCGCCAGGCCGTTCGCGATCGCCGCGCTGGCCCGCGCGCTCGCCGGGCAGGCGGCCGGGGAGCGGGGCCGTCCGGTGCTGGCCGTCACCGCCACCGGCCGGGAGGCCGAGGACCTCGCCGCCTCGCTCCGCTCGCTGCTGCCGCCGGACGCGGTCGCCGAGTTCCCGGCCTGGGAGACGCTGCCGCACGAGCGGCTGTCCCCGCGCTCGGACACGGTCGGCCGCCGGCTCGCGGTGCTGCGCCGGATCGTCCACCCGCGGGTCGACGACCCGGCGGCCGGACCGGTGCAGGTGATCGTCGCGCCGGTCCGCTCGGTGCTGCAGCCGCAGGTGAAGGGGCTGGCCGAGCTGGAGCCGGTGGCCGTGCAGCGCGGTGAGTCGCACGACCTGGACCAGGTGGCCCGGCGGCTCGCCGCTGCCGCCTACTCCCGGGTCGAACTCGTCGAGAAGCGAGGCGAGTTCGCCGTCCGCGGCGGCATCCTGGACGTCTTCCCGCCGACCGAGGAGCACCCGCTGCGGGTGGAGTTCTGGGGCGACGAGGTCGAGGAGATCCGGTACTTCAAGGTGGCCGACCAGCGGTCCCTGGAGATCGCCGAGCACGGCCTGTGGGCGCCGCCCTGTCGCGAGCTGCTGCTGACCGACGAGGTGCGGGCACGGGCCGCCGAACTGTCCGCCGAGCACCCGGGCCTGGCCGAGATCCTGGACCGGATCGCCGAGGGCATCGCGGTCGAGGGCATGGAGTCGCTGGCGCCCGTCCTGGTCGACGACATGGAACTGCTGGTCGACGTGCTGCCGCTGGGCTCGGTCGCGGTGGTCTGCGACCCCGAGCGGGTCCGCACCCGCGCCACCGACCTGGTGGCGACCAGTCAGGAGTTCCTGCACGCCTCCTGGGTGGCCGCCGCCTCCGGGGGCGACCGGCCGATCGACCTGGAGACCATCGACGTCTCGGCCGCCTCGCTGCGCTCGCTCGCCGAGGTGCGCGAGCACGCCGCCGAGATCGGCCTGCCGTGGTGGTCGGTCAGCCCGTTCGCGACCAGCGACGCCTCGGTGAGCGGTCTGCTGGAGTTCGACACCAACACCCTGACCCTCGGCATGCGCGCGGTCGAGGCGTACCGGGGCGACACCGCCCGGGCGATCGCCGACGCCAAGGAGCGGCTGGCCGCCGACTGGCGGGTGGTCATGGTGACCGAGGGCCACGGACCGGCCTCCCGGCTCGCCGAGGTGCTCGGCAACGAGGGCATCGCGGCCCGGCTGGTCGCCGACCTGTCCGAGGCCCCCACCCGGGACGTCGTGCACGTCTCCTGCGGCTCGATCGAGCACGGCTTCGTCGACGAGACGCTCAAGCTGACCGTGATCACCGAGACCGACCTGTCCGGCCAGCGGTCCTCGACCAAGGACATGCGGCGGATGCCGTCCCGGCGCCGCAACGCGATCGACCCGCTGGCGCTGGTGCCCGGCGACTACGTGGTGCACGAGGCGCACGGCGTCGGCCGGTACGTGGAGATGGTGCAGCGCACCGTGCAGGGTGCCACCCGCGAGTACCTGGTGCTGGAGTACGCGCCGGCCAAGCGGGGCCACCCCGGCGACCGGCTGTTCGTGCCGACCGACCAGCTCGACCAGGTCACCAAGTACGTCGGCGGCGAGGCCCCGACGCTGCACCGGCTGGGCGGCGCGGACTGGGCGAAGACCAAGCAGCGGGCCAAGAAGGCGGTCAAGGAGATCGCCGCCGACCTGATCAAGCTGTACTCGGCCCGGATGGCGGCCCCCGGCCACACCTTCGGCCCGGACACCCCGTGGCAGCGCGAGCTGGAGGACGCCTTCCCCTACGCGGAGACGCCCGACCAGCTGACCACCATCGCCGAGGTCAAGGCGGACATGGAGAAGTCCGTCCCGATGGACCGGCTGATCTGCGGCGACGTCGGTTACGGCAAGACCGAGATCGCAGTGCGGGCGGCCTTCAAGGCGGTCCAGGACGGCAAGCAGGTCGCGGTGCTGGTGCCGACCACGCTGCTGGTGCAGCAGCACTTCTCGACCTTCGCCGAGCGGTACGCCAACTTCCCGGTGACGGTGAAGGCGCTGTCCAGGTTCCAGAGCGACAGCGAGGCCAAGGCCGTGCTGGAGGGGCTGTTCGAGGGCTCGGTGGACGTCGTCATCGGCACCCACCGGCTGTTCTCCTCGGAGACCCGCTTCAAGGACCTCGGCCTGGTCATCGTCGACGAGGAGCAGCGCTTCGGTGTCGAGCACAAGGAGCAGCTGAAGAAGCTGCGGGCCAACGTCGACGTGCTCACCATGTCCGCGACCCCGATCCCGCGCACCCTGGAGATGGCGGTCACCGGGATCCGCGAGATGTCCACCATCACCACCCCGCCGGAGGAGCGGCACCCGGTGCTGACCTTCGTCGGCCCGTACGACGAGAAGCAGATCTCGGCCGCGATCCGGCGTGAACTCCTGCGCGAGGGCCAGGTGTTCTACATCCACAACCGGGTCGAGTCGATCGACAGGGCGGCCGCCCGGCTGAAGGACCTGGTGCCGGAGGCGCGGATCGCCACCGCGCACGGGCAGATGGGCGAGACCCAGCTGGAGAAGGTGGTCGTCGACTTCTGGGAGAAGGAGTTCGACGTCCTGGTGTCGACCACGATCGTCGAGTCCGGCATCGACATCTCCAACGCCAACACCCTGATCGTCGAGCGCGGCGACACCTTCGGCCTCTCCCAGCTGCACCAGCTGCGCGGCCGGGTGGGCCGGGGCCGGGAGCGCGGGTACGCCTACATGCTGTACCCGCCGGAGAAGCCGCTGACCGAGACGGCGCACGAGCGGCTGGCCACCATCGCCCAGCACACCGAGATGGGTGCCGGCATGTACGTCGCGATGAAGGACCTGGAGATCCGCGGCGCGGGCAACCTGCTCGGCGGCGAGCAGTCCGGGCACATCGCGGGTGTCGGCTTCGACCTCTACATGCGGATGGTGGGCGAGGCGGTGGCCGAGTTCCGGGAGTCGCTGGCCGGTGGCGGCGAGCCGGAGGAGGAGCCGCTGGAGGTGAAGATCGAGCTGCCGGTCGACGCCCATGTGCCGCACGACTACGCGCCGGGGGAGCGGCTGCGGCTCCAGGCCTACCGCTCGATCGCGGCGGTCAACTCGGAGGAGGACATCGTCCAGGTCCGGGACGAGCTGGCCGACCGGTACGGCAAGCTGCCCGAGCCGGTGGAGAACCTGCTGCTGGTGGCGGCGCTGCGGCTGTACGCGCGGCGGTGCGGCATCGCGGACATCACACTGCAGGGCTCCAATGTGCGCTTCGGCCCGGTCGAGCTGAGGGAGTCGCAGCAGCTGCGGCTGAACCGGCTCTACCCGCGCAGCCAGGTGAAGGCGGCGACCAGCCAGCTGCTGGTGCCGCGGCCGTCCACCGGGCGGATCGGCGGCAAGCCGCTGGTCGGGCGGGAGCTGCTGGCCTGGTCCAGGGAGTTCCTGTCGTCGATGTTCGACGACCTGGCGGGGGCGAGGAAGTAGCGGATCCCGCGGGGGTCGAGGGCCCCCGGAGGGGTCCTCGCCGGGTGCGGCCGGGCCCGGCCGCACCCGCTGAACCAAGCGGTCAGGCCGTATTCCTACCTGCCCACACCCAGGCTTCCGCGACAAGCTTCAGGACGGGTCGTTCCTCGCCAGCACGTTCGACAGGTCCTGCAGGCTCTCCGTCAGCTCGGGGGCGAATCGGTCGTCCTCCTCCGTGAGGAGCCGTAGCAGTGCGACCCGTTCCTGGGCCGGAGCGACTGCGGCGGCGTGGTCGTCGGACGATTCCAGGACCACCACGAGCACACCGAGTACCCGTGCCAGGACCGGTTTGTGCTGGTCCGGATCGGTTGCCGTCAGGCGCCGGAGCATGGCCACGGCCTCCTCGATGTGCTGGCGGGCCGTGTCATGGTGGTCGAGGCTGCTGTGGATGAGGGCTGTGTTGCCGAGGGCCTCGGCGAGATCGACCTCGTGGAGGCCGGGGTCCGCCGCGGCCAGCAGTCGTTGGATCCCGGTGGCCCGCCGGATGGCATCCAGAGCCTCCTCCGGCCGTTCGTGTTCGGCCAGTTGGTGGGCGAGGTCATTCAGACTGTGGGCCAACGCTTCGTTGTGCTGGTCGGGGTCGGCCGCGGCCAGGCGGGACAGCAGGGCAGCCCTTTCCTCGTGGACGGGCAGGGCCTCCTCCGGGCGCCCGGCCTCGGCCAGGCGGTGCGCGAGGGTACGGAGGGCCCAGGCCAGGGCTGCCTCGTGGGACCGCGGGTCCTCCCGGGCCAGTGTTCGGAATAGACCGACGGAGCGTTCGGCGGCGGCCACCGATGCCGGGGGGTCGGTCGTGATGAGCCGGATGGCCAGGTCGTCCAGCGTGTCCGCGAGGAGGGCGGCATCGAAGAACGGGGAGCCCGAGTCGGCCAGACCGTCCAGGATCGCCACGGCCTGCTGGCAGAGCGTGATGGACTCGGCGGAATCGCCGAGTTGGAGCAGGGAACTGCTCAGCTGCCGGAGCGCGTTGACGAACGGCACCAGGAAGCGGCCGGGGGCGCGTTCAGCGGGGATCCGGAGCAGCTCGACCAGGTCGCGCCCCACCTCGGCGGCCTCGTCGTACCGGCCCGCGTCCGCCAGGACGTCCGCCAGGGATCCGAGGGCGTGGACGAAACGGCCGAGGCCTCGTTGGTCCGCCGTGTTCGGACGGGTGCGGGAGAGGGCGATCGCCTCCCGGGCCGCAGCCGTGATCCTGTCCTCCTGCCCGGGAAGCGTCATGCGGACGCGCACGAGCGCGGTGAGTGCCTCGATGAGGCGGCGCTTCCGGTCGGCGTCGGGATTGTCGGGCCCGAGCTGTTCGGTGGCCGTGCGGAGGATGGCGACGCGCTCCTCGGCCGCCGCGCTGCTCTCGTCGAGGCTGCCGCTCATGAAGAGGGTCATGCTGAGGGTGGCCAAGGTCCAGGCGAGTTGATCGGCATGGGCCGGGTCGGTCGCGGCAAGTGCCCGGTTGATGGCGACGGCCTCACGGGCGGCGTCGACTGCCGAGGGAAGCCGGTCCGTGTCGCTGAGGTGGAGGGCGAGGTCGTCCAGGGCGTCCGCGAGGTCGGGCCGGTGCCGCGCCGGGTCCTGCTCGGTCAGTCGGCGCAGCAGGGCGATGCGTTCCTCGTCGACCGCGACGACCTCCTCGGTTCGCGCGGCACCCGCGAGACTGCGGGTGAGCGTCCGCAGGGTCCACAGCAGGTTGAGCTCGTGTCCGGCCGGATCGGCCTCGGCGAGGGCCCGGTAGTGCGTGACGGCCTCGCCGGCGGCGTCGACGGCCTGGGCGTTCCGGTTCAGCATGAGGGAGTGGAGGGCGAGGTCGTCCAGGGCGTCCGCGAGGTCGGGCCGGTGCCGCGCCGGGTCCTGCTCGGTCAGTCGGCGCAGCAGAGCGATGCGTTCCTCGTCGGCCGGGACGGCCTCCTCGGTCCGGTCGACCTGGGACAGCCTGCGGGCGAGTGCCCGAAGCGCCCGGACGAGTCCCTCGGTGTGGGCCGTGGCATCGGTTCCGACGAGCTGCCGGCTGATCGCCACGGCCTCCTCGGCCGCGGCGACGCCTTCGTCGGGCCGACCGGCCTGGCCCAGGCGCACGGCCAGGTAGTCAAGGGCATTCGCCAGATCGGGCAGGTGTACGACCGGATCTCGCTCGGCCAGCGGACGCAGGACGTTGACCCGCTCCTGGCTGGCTTCCAGCGCCTCGTCGGGCCGGTCGGCCTGTGAGAGCGACAGGGAGTGCACCCGGAGCCAGCGCGCGAGGAGGGGGAGCTGTGCGGGGTCGTCCACTGCGAGCCGTCGCGCGATGTCCACCGCCTCCTGTGCGGCGTGTTCGGACTCCTCCGCCCGGTCCTCCAGACTGAGGCGCATCGCAAGGTCGCCTGCGGCGTCCGCCAGGGCTGGCAGATGAGTGGCTGGTGCGCTCGCCGCGAGATCGCGCAACAGCCGCGTCCGCTCCTCGGCGAGCACCGTCGCCTCCTCGTGGCGGTCGGCCCTGCTGAGCCTGCGGCTGAGCGTTCCGAGCGACTGCGTGTACCGGGCCCGGGTAGCCGCGTTGTCCTGAACGGCGGCCTGCCGACGGAGGAGTTCCAGAGCTTCGACGCTGTCGGCTATGGCCTCCTCGGTGTGACTGGACTCTTCCAGCAGGGCGGCGGAGCCCTCCAGGGCATCGGCGAGGTCGGTCCGGTACTCGTCGGGATCCTCCTCGAAGAGCCGCCGTAGCAGACGGACCCGCTCCTCGGCCGCCAGGAGTGCCCCGTCGAGCTGCCCGACCTGGTTCAGGCGCCGTCCCAGTGTGCCGAGGGCCCAGGCGAGGCCGGGGACCTGGCCGGCGTCCTCGTTCGCGGCCTGTCGGTACAGTGCGACCGATTCCTGGGCGGCGGCCAGCGCCTCATCGGGGCGGTCGTCCTGGCCGAGGCGGATGGCGAGGTCGTCGAGGGCATCGGCGAGGGTTCCGCGATGACGGGTGTCCTCGGCGTTGAGGCGACGCAGCAGCGTGATGCGCTCTTCGATGACGGCGGTGGCCTCGGTCGTGTTGCTCACCTCGGCGAGCCGGCGCCCCAGGGTCCGTAGCGCTCCCGCGAGGTCGAGGGTGCTTTGGGGGGCGTCGGTCACGAGCGACCGGGTCAGCACGACCGCCTCATGGGCGGTGGCCACGGCCTCGTTCCGCTGCTCCGTCTGGCTGAGCCAGTCGGCCAGGTCGTCGAGCGCGATGGCCAGGACGGGCCGGAACTGTTCCGGATCCTCGTCGGCTAGCTGGCGCAGCAGGGCGACGCGCTCCTCGCTGACGGCGAGACCCTCCTCCCGTTCCTCCGCCTGGAGCAGGAGAAGACCGAGGGTCCCCAGCGTCTCGGAGAGGAGTCGGGGGACGGCCAGTTGGCGGCTGAGCTCCACCGCCTCGCGTGCCAGCGTCATGGCACGGTCCGGTGGGGCGTCGTCGACGAACGACAACTCGAAGGCGAGCCGGTCTACGGCCTCGACGAGATCCTGCAGGGCACCCGGCTGTTCGGCGGCCACGCGGCTGCGGAGCAGCGCGACCTGTTCCTCCGCGACGGCCGCGGACTCGGAATGGCGCTCGGCCTTGGACAGCAGGCGGCAGAGTTGGCGCATAGCCCTGCCGACCATGAGGTCCTTCACGGCCGGGTCGTCGTCGGCGCTCTCCCGGAGCACGGCGACGGATTCCTGCACCAGGGTGAGGGCCTCGCTGTCCCGGCCCAGTCGTTCCGTCTGCAGGCCGGTGTTGAGCAGCTGGTCGGCCAGGAACGGAACGCGCGCGTCGTCGCCCGCGGCGACGAGTCCGCGCGCCATCGCGATGCACTCCTGGCCGAGAGCGACGGCCTCCTCGTGGCGCGACAGCAGTCGCAAGCAGGAGCCGAGAGTGTCCATGGACCACGCGAGGGCCCGGCGGGAGGCAAGGTCCTCGCCGACCACCGTTCGGCCGAGGGCGACGGACTCCTCGGCGGCGGGAAGTGCCTCGGTGGTCCGGCCGACCTCGGTCAGCTGGAGGGCGAGGTCGTCCAGGGCGTCGGCGAGGTCGAGAAGATGAGCCGCGCCGTCGGTGCCGAGGCCGCGCAGGATCTCGATCCGGGCCTCGACGGCCGCGATGGCCCGCGTGAGGCGCTGGGAGTCGGCGAGGGCGAGGCTCAGTGTACGGAGCGCGTCGGCGTGCCCCTTCGGCTCCGGGGTGCCGGCCTCGGCGAGCTGCCTGTAGAGGGCGACGCTCTCCTCGGCGTTGACGAGGGCGTCGTCTGTGCGGTCGGCCCGGGCGTATGCGGCCGCGAGCTCGTTGAGGGCGGCGGCCAGCCCGGGCTCCGGGACGGGCCGGCCGTCTGCCGGGAGCGACCGGAGACGCGCTACGGAGTCGGCGGCCGTGGCGATGTCCGATTCGGCCAGCTCGCGTCGGCCGAGGGACTCTGCGGTACGCCCCAGGTGTGCTTCGGCCAGCTCGTCGAGGCCGGTGAGGGCGGTCGGATCGAGCCCCCGGTGAACATCCAGGGCCTCGAGGTCCGCCGCCAGGGCGGAATCGTTCTCGCCGAGCGCCCGGTACCGCTGACCGAGAACGAGCAGGGCTTCCAGGAACCGGACCGACAGCTGGTGTTCCGCGTCCGGGGCGAGGTCGCGCAGGATTTCGACGCCTTCGTTCGCGGCTGCCAGGGCCTGTTCGGGCTGCCCGTCGAGTGCCAGCCGCGCCCCGTATTCGGCCAGCGCCCAGGCCAGCCCCCGGCCGAAGCGGTCCGGCTCCGCGAAGAACAGCGATCGGGTGACCTCGCAGATTCGGGCCCAGGTACGGACCGAGCTGTGTCGGGAGGCCAGGCGTCTGCTCTCCGCCGCCGCGTCCGGCCGCCGAAGGTCGATGCCCTGCTCCAACACCAGGAGTGTCCGAACCTCCTCCACGAAAGGATCGCCCGTCGGGTCTGCGGCGATGCCGGGCGGGAGCGGGTGGTCGGCCTCGGCGGTGGGCGGCAGACCCAGGGCGCGCCGGAGCGGGTTCGACAGCAGGGCGAAGGGCATCGGGTCACCGCTTCCGGCCGGTCGGAGCCAGACGGGGAAGTGCGCGGACCGGCCGGCCAGTCGCTCCAGCTCGCAGGAGACGTGTTCGTTGCACGCGACGAGTTCGTTCAGCGGGACCAGCTGCAGAAGCGTGTCGATCGCTTCCGGCGCGATGGAGAAGGGTAGGCCGGGCAGGTCGGAGGCGGGGGCGCAGTTGGGCGGGCGGCGGAGCGGCGCACCCAGCACGACCTCCGCGAGGGCGACGGTGTTGGCCGATCCGCCCGCCCCCGGGTTGACGTAGCTGTTGATCAACTGCATGACCGCCATGGTCACCGTGCCTCGGGCGGCCACGTGGGCGGCGAGCTGCCGGGCCTCCGGGGAGGCGCTGCGCAGGAAGTGCGCGAGCTGCGCGTTCGGGTTCCGGTCGGCGGGCCCGGCCCCGTCTGTGGAGCCGGACCACAGGTTCAACACGGTTGGTCGGCCGGGAACGGTGATGGTGCGGACCCAAGCGGAGAGCGCCGTCGGGGTGAGGGCGAGAACCGGGACGGCCATGTCCTCGAACCGTGCGACCTCCGGCGGTAGGACGGGATCGCTGGTCCGCCAGGTGCTGTTGGGCTCGCCTGCGGCCGGCGCCGCGGCCTGCCACGCCGTGGTCGTGATGCCGCTTCCGGGCCAGAGCCTGCGCGGGAGGGTGTGGACGATCGCGGTGGGCCCGCGCGAGGCCCAGGTACGGAGCAGGGGCTTCGCCCGGTCGTGCGACCAGAGGGCGGAGCTCCCGTCGCTGACGACGAGCACCATGGTGCGGCTGGCCGCCGGTACGAGGTTGCCGGGGGCGAGCGGAGCGGCGTCCAGGGCTCCGTGCCGTCGGGTGACGATCGGCCGTCGCTCCCGCTCCGACCAGCGCAGCCCGTAGCGGTCGATCGTGCGGAACGCGCCCGTGCGCTCCAACAGGCCGCTCAGAGAATCCACCTGGTGCTCCCACAGCTGCATGACGGCGTTCTCCTCGACGACCAGGGCGAGGCGCAGCCACGGTTCCTGCTGGGGGCGCAGGACACCCTGGATCAGCCTGGTCTCCGCGATGGCCTCGACGGTGGCCGCTTCGTTCAGCTCGTACCGGGACGTGCTGGGAGTGTGCCTCTTGAGCGGGCGAAGGGCCCGGCCGAGCGCGAGCGCGTCGGGGATCGCCCGGGGAGCCGGCGCGCTGATCGCCGGCGCATGGCGGTGCCGGTTCGCTCGGTCCGGCTCCCCGCCCGGTGCTGGCGGTGCGGTGGTGGATGCGGTGGGGCCGTTCTCCGTGGCCGGGCGATGGGGTGCCTCCTCCTCCGGCCCGGTCGCGAACAGTCCGAGCGGGTCAGCGGTCGAGGGTTTGGCGGACGAGGGCGGCTGCAGCCGCCCTCCGGCGGCCGTCGGGGGTACCGGATCGGCCGGTTCGGGGGCGCCGGTCGCGGCGCGGACCCGGAGGATCGGCGCGGCCGCCCCCGTGGGCAGCCGTGCGGCCAGCCAGAGCGCGTCGAGGATCTCCTCCTGCGCGGGAGCCAGCGGGGTCGTCGCCAAGGCTTCCCCCAGTTGCTGGTACACCTTCTACCGGCCTTTGTTGAGGGCATGGAGGACGGCGCGCATGAGACCGTCCGGGTCGACCCGGGCGCCTCCGACGCGGAGGAAGACAGCGTTGAGGATCTGGTCGGTGGCGAGTTCGTCCAGGGCGCGGCGAGCGAGGAACTCCTCGACCAGGTCGTCGATCCGGGTGGCCTCGATGTCCTTGAGGTGCGCGGTGATGATCTCGCGCAGTTGCTCCTCTGCCGGATCCCTCAAATAGAGCGGGACGCAGCGCCGGAGGAAGGCCGGTGGGAAGTCGCGCTCACCGTTGGTCGTGATCACGACGACCGGGAACTCGGTGCAGCGGACGAGGCCGCGGGTGACGACGGTGTGGCCGTCGCGGTCAGCCGTGCAGATCTTGATCCGGTCCTGGTCGTGCGGGAGCCGGGAGAGCTCGGGGATCTCGAAGTACCCCTCCTCGAACACCGTCAGGAGGTCGTTCGGCAGGTCGAGGTCTCCTTTGTCCAGCTCGTCGATCAGCAGCA
Organism: Streptomyces sp. XY431; assembly: GCF_001279805.1. Taxonomy (NCBI): domain Bacteria; kingdom Bacillati; phylum Actinomycetota; class Actinomycetes; order Kitasatosporales; family Streptomycetaceae; genus Streptomyces; species Streptomyces sp. XY431. Next base: position 20,649 of record NZ_LGDO01000510.1, on the reverse strand, counting down.
CGCGGGGGCGAGCCGTCGGCACCAGCGCCGTACCGAGTGGTCCGAGCCGGATGAACGCGCCGATGCCGTGGTCCGAGTCCTGCGTGCCCTGCGATCGAGCGGCCTCGCGCGTGACGGGCGCGGGGGGCTGTTCGGTCGTGGAACCGGGACGGAGGCCGCTGTCCTGGAGCCGTCCGATCGCGTCGTAGCGGTAGAGGGCGTCCTGCAGGGCGGACCGGCTGTTCACCGGCCAGTGCAGGATCGGACCGAGGTCGAGCTCATGGGCGATGGCACGGGCCAGTGAGGACTTGCCGGTACCGGGCCGCCCTGTGACGAGCAAGGGCCTGCGCAGGTAGATCGCGGCGTTGACGATGTCGATCTGAGTCTGGTCGTGAAGAACGTAGGGGCGGACGTCGTTCGTGTTGCCCGGGGCGGAGGCCTCCGTCCCGTCGTGGGGCGCGGCGAACCGGCGCCACGGCGGTGGTTCGGGAAGGTCGGGGTGATGCTGCTGCCCGTTGCTGTGGAAGACACGCCAGGACGAGGACTCGCTGCCAAGGGGGGAAGAGGACGGGGTGGACTGCACGGCCATGGGGGTCGACTCACTTCGGGTCAGGTGTGACGGGCGGTCTGCAGCGTCTCGCCGAGCGGGCGGTCCGGGTGCTGCCAGACGAGTACGGGGCGGCGCGGGCCCGGTGGCCCGGCCGACTTCCTCCGGTGGCGCACTCGCTCCGGCAGCCCCTCCGGGTCGCCTCCCGGATCGAGCGGGTCGAAGTGGCGCTCGTCCACTTCGACGGCCGCCTCGGCATCCCAGATGATGATCGGATAGCCGAGCCTGATGGCGAGTTGTACGGCGAGGACACGACCGTTCGGACCGGCCAGCACGATGACTCGGGAGGCGTCGCTCTCTCGGGACAGCCGCTTGTAGAATCCCGGGTCCGACGCGTCGGCATCGTGCAACAGGACGGGCGCGGTCTGAGGCGCCTCCCATCGACGGCGGATGTCGGCGTCACTGCGGGCGTTGAGGGAGCGGATGGCGACGGGGTACTCCCAGCCGAGGATCGGCGAGAGCTCGTTGGCCGGGCCGTCCCAGTTCGCGACGTCGAGCTGGAGGTCGGCATCGTCGAGGACGATTTCGACCAGTTGGTTGCTTCCCGCCCCCACCTGGCCGAGCGAGCGGTTCGCCGCGATGACCCGCCGGACCACCTCGTGTTGGTCGCACGGCAGGTCGGAGCCCGACGAGACGAGGGTAGGTGCGCCGTTGCCCCTGTCGGTCCAGACGGAGCACAGGTACTGGTCCTTGTCGTACGACTCCAACCGGGCGATCACCCGGACCGGGAGGGGCGTGCGGGCGAGGCGCGCTGTGTTGGCCACCGCTTCCTCGCGGACATGGAGCAGCACCTCGGGCGAGATTGCCAGTCGATCGGTGATCGACCTCGTGAGGTCCCTGATGTCGGTTGCCCTGGGCTCGCATGCCGGCAGGGCGGCCAGGTTCTCCAGGAAGCGGATCACCGGTGGCAGGAACGGAGCGTCCTGGATGTTGCTGAATTTCAGACAGGTGCGGTCGAACCTGTCCAACTGCTGCACCAGGAGATCCTGCGGGGACGACTCGTCCATGGCCAGGACGGGGCCGGCTTCGGTGCCGGGGGGCTGGCAGTGCTCGACGTCCTGTGCTGTCAGGGCGGTAAGGGTCCGCACGATGTCGCAGATCCGGCGGTGCTCATTGACCGAAAGCATGTGTACGGACTGTTTGTGCAGGCCGAGCACCGCATGCATCCGGAGAAGCCGCCGGATCGAATCCTGGTCGCCCTGGTCCGTCAGCTCCACCAGCGTCGCCAGCGCCCTGGAGTGGATCAGTAGGAGGGTCGCCAGCTCATCGGCCGGGTCGAGCCGAGCGGGGCGCCGCAGCCGCAGGGCACTGGTCAGCCGCTCAAGGGCATCGGCCGGCGGCGTCGGCGCGAGGGTGAGCAGACCCTGGCGGATACTCTCCAGAACGGCGCTGTCGACCGAGGCGACGGCGTAGTCGAGGGTCCGCTGCGTCGTGTGGCCCCGCCAGTTCTGCACGCGGAGCACGGGAGTTTGCCGGTACGACCCGGGCGGGAACTGCTCATCGAGTACACGGGCGAGCGAGTCCAGATCCGGCAGCAGGCAGGTCTGGTGCTCCAGCCAGTCGGTCACGGTTCGGGAGAACGCCCCGCGGCCGTCGGGCCCGAGGGCGACCTGGTCGGTGGCGGTGGCGTAGATGACGAACTGCGGCAGCGAGCGGCGACGGTAGGCCCCGAGCGGCAGTTCGGGCGGGTTCAGAGGCAGCGAGCGGTTCTCCGCGTAGACCGCGCACGCGTCGATGAGATACACCTGACGGGGGAAAGCGCACACCTCCTCGTCGGAGAGCAGCTCGTAGAGTTCGTCGGCACTGAGCCACAACGGATTCCGGTCGACATCGCAGGGCAGCATCAACAGACGGCGCCCTTGCCCGGCCGTTACTCCGTGACCGGCCCAGTAGATGTAGAGCAGATCGCCCTCGCGGCGGCGGCGGAGTTCCTCGACAAGTCGAGAAGCATCCTGGCGGGTCACCCATTCGGGCCGGACCCCGTGGGCCTGAACCGCGGTCCGAGCGGAGTCGGAGTTCTGCTCCTGCGGATAGAGCCAGAGCGTGATGTTCTTGGCCGGTACCGCGAGGCTGCGCAGCCAGGCGACGAAGGCCAGCGCGTCTGCTACCGGTCCGTCCAGCCGGGCGCCCTCGAAGTCCTCCAGGCCGATCACGATGGCGTGGACCCGGTCGGGATCGACGAGGTCCGTCAGGCCATCCATGCTTTGACGGCCTCCCAGACCTCCGGATTGGTCCAATAGGCGGAGTGGGAGAGAGGGAAGGGCTGACCGTTGTCGACCACCACGTCATGGGCGTGACCCCGGAACACGGTTGCGGCGCGGAAGGAGAGCAGGTCCCTCGGGTCGTAGATGTTCAGCCAGCGGCGGATGAAGTGCGGAGGTGGATCCTCGCCCTGGTCGAGCGAGGTCAGGGCTCCGATCTCGTGGAAGAAAGGGGCCTGGGAACCGACCGTGATCAACTGGTTGATGCGTGGCAGCCGCTCCTGGAGCAGTAGGTCGACGCAGGCCACCCCACCGAGGCTGTGGGCGATCAGGGTGACCTCGTCGCCAGGGGCATTGGCGACATGCTGCCTGATCAGGTCGCGGACGCCCTGCCCCCGGGCCTGGTAGCGGAGAATGTCGCCGGCCGCCTCCAGGGCTGCGTCGTTGCGGCCGCTCCGGTCCCGGCGGCCCTTCCATGTCAGACCGTACAGAATCGGTGCCGCCAGGAACCGCTTCGCGGCTCCGCCGACCGACCGGGATTCGATCTCCAGGTCGTTGCCGAGAAGCGTCATGAGGTTGTCGCGAGCGGTCCCGGCCGGTGCGTCGAGTCCCGCGTGGACCGCCCTGCCGAGCGTGCAGGCCAGCAGTCCTCGGGCGGCAGCACGCCGGTGCTCGTCGCTGTTGTGGTCCGCGGTCGAGGCCGCGTCCCGAAGCTCGGGAGCGTTGCGGATCTCGTCGAGTGCTGCGGCGAAGTGTTCACCCAGGCCGTAGGTCTTCAGGGCCTCGGACAGCCTCTCCCCGGGCTGATAAGTAGCGATCCGCCGGAGGAACTCGGTCGAGGGCGGCTCGGCCCTGGCGAACCCGGTGGCCGGTGGAGGCGTTCGGAGCGCCAACAGCCTTAGCTCGTGCCAAGGGTCGCGGTGGAGCACCGCCCAGGCGGCTATCTCGGCGTCGGCCTCGCGGTTGCTGTCGCGTGGTAGGTAGTCGGGGATCGACGCTCCGCCGAGAGCGAGCTTCGCACCCATGGCCTCGCCCCAGAAGCAACCGCGTACGGTGAGGTCCGGTCCCGCGCTCCGCACACCTTCTTCGACGGAGGCGAGAGTCCGGAGATAGGAGTCGGTGCGGACTCCGGTGCCGTGGACGAACACGACCGAGCGTGTCATGGAGCCCCTCTGCGTTCCGGCCCGGGTGCTGCGGAACCGAGCCATGTGACGTCTGAGTACAACGCTACGTCATATCAGTTTTCTGAAGCAGAAGTTGACGAATCACGAGCGACGGTGGCGGCTGTCCTCCCATTGGGTGGGGCGGACGATTCTCCGGGCGTGCCACCCTCTGCCCGGTTCCCGCCACAGCCGCCGGTCCACGGGTCTGGAGGTTGCGGCCGTGGCGGTTGCCGCGGCGACTGTGGGGGCGGGGCGAGTGGGGCGTGGAGGTGCGAACAGATTCGGGGTCAGCCGAGCTTCCATTGGCCGACCTGGTCGGCGAAGCCGTTGTCCAGGGAGAACTGGACCTTGTCGAGCTTGGTGCCGTTCGGCACCTCGAAGACGACGAAGCCCTTGCCCGTCTCGCCGGAGGCGATGTTGGTCGGGGTCTGGAAGGACGGGCCGGCCTTGGTGTCGGCGAGCGTCGGGCCGTACGCCTGGCCCTGGTCGTCGATCACCTTGGCGGCGCTCCACGGGGCCTCGCTGTAGGCCTTGGCGCCGGTCGGCTTGATCTGGAACTGCACGGCGACGTAGTGCTTGCCGTCCGCCGCGGTCAGGTACTCGTTGGTGCTCTGGGCCGGGTCGACCACCTTCAGCGCGGTGACGTCGGCGGTGTTGCCCTTCTCCAGGGTGCTCTTGAGGGCGATGGTGTCGCCGACCTTCGCCGGGGCCTTGGCCGCCTCGGCGGGCTTGCTCTCCGCCGGCTTGGTCTCGGCGGGCTTGCTGTCGGAGGGCTTGCTGTCGGTCGGCTTGGCCGGGGCGCTGCCGCCGTCGCCGGCCGCCGGGGCGGAGGTGGCGGCGGTCTGCTTGGCCTCGGTGGAGACGGACGGGCCGCCGGTCGAGTTGCAGGCCGTCGCGGTGAGGGTGACGAGCGTGGCGCCCAGCAGCAGGGCGGCGGTGCGGCGGGTGCGGCGAGTGGTCGCGGACATCGGGGTCTCCTGTCGTGTCGCCGGGTACGGACCGGCGCTTCTCGTCCTGTGCGGTGTCGACCTGACGTGCTGTCGACAGGAGAGATCACATCATCTGCTGTGAACGATGTCAACGGTCTTTCATGAAACATCTCCGTTCACGTGTGAACCGTTGGGGCGGCGCTGCTGACTATGCTGTGTGGCCACACCAGTGCCGTCGCCGACGAAGGAGCCCTCATGCCGGACCGTCCCGAGGTGACCGCGGTCGAGATCGCCCGCCTCGCCGGGGTGGGCCGCGCCGCCGTCAGCAACTGGCGCCGCCGCCACCCCGACTTCCCGCGCCCCGTCGGCGGCACCGACAGCAGCCCGGCCTTCGCGCTCGCCGAGGTGGAGGCCTGGCTCCGGTCCCAGGGCAAGATCGCCGAACTGCCGCTGCTGGAGCGGGTCTGGCGGCTCGTCGAGACCCTGCGCGACCCGGCCGGGCACCCGGCCGCCCCGCTGGTCCGGGCCGGTGCCGTCCTGCTGCTGCACCACCGCGAACCGGACCGCTGGGCCGCCCTCGCCGACCAGCCGGACACCAGGCTCGCCACCGCTCTGCCGCGCGCCCTCGCCGACACCGCTCGCACCGTGTTCGGCCCCGATGCCGCCACCGGTAACGGCACCGAGGGCTCGGACGGCTCGGACGGTGCCACCGGCCTCGGGCGGCCCGGCCTGTTCGGCTCCACCGAGCTCGACCTCGCCCGGCTGCTCGCCCGGCTGGCCGCCGAGGAAGGCCCGGCCGCCGGCTACGAACAGCTCCTCACCCGGTACGCCGAGGCCAACACCCGCCAGCTCAGCCCCACCCCGCCGGAGGCCGCCGAACTGCTCGCCGCCGTCGCCGGCGTCCCCGCCACCGTGCTCGACCCCGCCACCGGCCTCGGCGCCCTGCTGCTCGCCCTGCCGTCCACCACCGACCGCTACGGCCAGGACACCGACCCGGTCACCACGGCGCTCGCCCGGCTCAGGCTCGCCCTGCACGCGCCCGCCACCGACCCCGCCCCGCTCCCGGTCGACCTCCGCCCCGGCGACGCCCTGCGGGCCGACGCCTACACCGGGCACACCTTCGACGCGGTGCTCTGCCAGCCCCCCTACAACGAGCGGGACTGGGGCCACGACGAGCTGCAGTTCGACCGGCGCTGGCCCGGCGGCCTCGTCCCGCCGCGCGGCGAGTCCGAACTCGCCTGGGTGCTGCACTGCCTCGCCCGCACCAGGCCCGGCGGGCTCACCGCCCTGCTGCTCCCGCCGACCGTCGCCGCCCGCCGGGCCGGCCGCCGGGTCCGCGCCGAACTGCTGCGCTCCGGCGCGCTGCGGGCCGTCGTCGCTCTCCCGGCCGGCGCCGCACCCCCCTACGGGGTGCCGCTCCACCTCTGGGTGCTGCGCGCGCCCCGTCCCGGCGACGACTTCCGCCAGGTGCTCATGCTGGACGCCGCCGCCACCTCGCCCGGCTCCGCCGAACTCGCCGAGGGCGGGCGGGACAAGGTCCGCTGGCCCGAGCTGCGCCGCACCGTCCTGGACGCCTGGCGCGCCTTCGACCTCGCCGCCCGCGAGGGCCTCCCGCTCCCCGAGGACCGGCCCGGCCGGTACCGGACCGTGGCGGCGATCGACCTGCTCGACGACGAGACCGACCTCTCGCCCGCCCGGCACGTCCCGCCGGCCGCCCCGGCCGGCGGCGCCGCCGGACTCTCCCATCTCGGCGGCCGGCTGACCGAACTGCTGGCCGGACTCGCCGACCCCGGCACGCTGCTGCCCGGACCGGCGGCCGACCCGGTGCCGGGGGCGGGCGGGGGCGCGGGTCCGGTCGTCACCCTGGGGGAGCTGGTCCGCGCCGGACTCCTGGAGGTGCACTCCTCCGGGGCCGGCGCCCCGACCCGGCCCGCCGGCACCGATCCCTCCGCCACCCCTGTGCTGACGGACCAGGACCTGGTCACCGGTGCCGCGCCCGGCGCCGTCCTCGACCGGGCCGCCGCCGAAGGCACCCCGCTGACCCGGCCCGGCGACGTGCTCGTCCCCGCCCTGGGCGGCGGCGTGGCCCGGGTGGTCGGTCCGGGCGGCCCGCCCGCCGGCGCCGCCCTCGGCCGCCAGCTGCACCTGCTCCGCCCCGACCCGGCCGCCCTGGACCCGGACTTCCTGGCCGGCCACCTGCGCTCCACGGCCGCCGCCCGCCGGGCCGCCAGTCACGCCTCGACGACGACCAGGCTGGACATCCGCCGGGTCGAGCTGCCGCGGCTGCCGATCGCCGAACAGCGCCGCCTCGGCACGGCCTTCGCCCGACTGGCCGTCTTCGACGCGACGCTGCAGCAGGCCGCCGCCCTCGGCCACGCCCTCGCCCAGACCGTCACCGACGCCCTCGCCGCCGGCACCGCCGAGCCCCCGCCGGCCCCCTGACGGTCCCTGACGTCCTCCGGACGTCGACCCGGTGCCGCCGGAGCGGTGCGGGCACGACGGAAGGGCTCCGGCCCGACCGGTGCTGGCGGTACGGTGTGCGGAACCGGGTCCGTGATCCGAACGGCCGTCGTCCTCACCCGCTCAGGAGCGCGCATGTCAGGGCAGTACCCCGGGCAGTTCGGCCCACCGCCCGGTGGCGCGCCCGCCGGTGGCATACCCGGCGTCGTGCCCCCGCCCTACGGCCGGACCCTGGTCGCCCGGCCCCCGGGCCCCGGCCGGCCGGTCGGCCCGTACGGCGTGCCCGGACGGGTCCTGGTGGTCCTCGCGCCGCTGCTGACCGTCGGCCTGCTCGGCATGGTGCCGTCGCTGCTGCTGGCCGTCCGCCGCCGCCGGGGGTACGACATCCTGGGCGCGGTGGTGTACGCCGGGCTCTTCCTCGCCTTCTTCATCTGTATCGGGGTGGCCGGCAGCTTCGGCAAGGGCGAGGCGCCGGTCGCCGACGCGGTCGGCACCACGATGATGCTGCTGATGTGGTTCCCCCCGCCGGTGCACTTCCTGCTGATGGACCGCCAGGTGGTCTGGTCGGCGGGCCGCCCGGCCGCTCCGGCCGGCGTCGGCGGGCACCCGCAGCCGGTCGGCTACGGCTACCCGTCCGCCCAGCCGTACGGTGCCGCGCAGTCCTACCCGTCCGCCCAGCCCCAGCCGCAGCCGTACGGGACGCCGCAGCCGTACGCGCCCGCCCCGACCTACGGCGCCGCCCAGCCGTACGGGACCCCGGCCCCGTACCCGGCCCCGGCCCCGACCCCGTATCCGCAGGTCGGGCAGGTCGGGCAGGCCGGGCAGCCCGGGCAGGCCGCCCAGCCCCCGTACCAGTCCCACCCGCCGACCCGGGCCGTGGGCCAGGGGGCCTCCGGCGCCGGTCCCGCCACCTCCGACGAACTGCGCGAACTCGGCGAACTGCTGCGTCGTCAGGCCCGCGAGGACCGCCCGTGACCCTCGCCAGGGTGATCGGCGGCCGCTACCACCTCACCGAGAAGATCGGCCACGGCGGCATGGGCCAGGTCTGGGCCGGCCACGACGAGCGGCTCGCCCGCCCGGTCGCCGTCAAGCTGCTGCGCACCGACCTCCTCCTCGCCGCCGCCGGCGGCACCGACCCGACCACCACCGACCGGCTCCGGCACGGCGACGACCTGCGCCGCCGCTTCCTCCGCGAGTGCCGCACGACCGCCGCCCTAGACCACCCGGGCCTGGTCACCGTCTTCGACGCCGGTGAGGAGGGCGGCGAGCTGTACCTGGTGATGCAGCGCGTCCCCGGCGTCAGCCTGGCCGACCTCATCGCCGAGGACGCGCCGTTCCCGGTCGAGCGCGCGGTCGCCGTGGCCGCCCAGCTCTGCACCGCGCTGGCCGCCGTCCACGCGGTGCGGGTCGTCCACCGCGACCTCAAGCCCAGCAATGTGATGGTCCGGGAGGACGGCCGGACCGTCCTGCTGGACCTCGGCATCGCCACCGCGCTCGACCCCGAGGCCACCCGGCTCACCCTCACCGGCGTCCCGATCGGCAGCCCGTCCTACATGGCGCCGGAACAGGCGCTCTCCGCCGCCGTCGACCCGCGCAGCGACCTGTACGCGCTCGGCTGCCTGCTGCACGAGATGCTGACCGGTGAAGGGCCGTTCCGGGCGCCCACCGCGCTGGGGCTGCTGCGGCGGCACGTCGACGACCCGCCGGTGCCGCTGCGCGACCTGCGGCCCGAGGTGCCGGCCGCGCTGGAGCGGCTTGTGCTCGACCTGCTCGCCAAGCGCCCCGGGGACCGGCCGGCCGACGCCCAGGAGGTGTACGGGCGGCTGCTGCCGCTGCTGCCCGCTGCCGTCTCGGTGCCGCAGCCCCGGTTCGGGCCGCTGCCGGACCCGGCCCGGCCGTACCGGTACCCGCTCCAGCCGCAGCCGCGTCCGGAGGGCGTCGTGCCGGCGGCACCGCCCCGGGCCGAACCACCGCCGTTCCTGATCGCCGCCGTGCCGAACCCGCCCGCCCCGATGGTGCCGCAGGCTCCGCCGGTGGCACCCGCCCCGCCCGCCCCGGCGGCGGAGGAGGACTTCGCGGCGGCCTGCGCCCGGCTCTCCGACCTGGTCGACGCCGGCCGGCGCCCCGAGGTGCTCGACCTCGCCGCCCGGCTCCTGGCGCGCGGACGGTCCGAACTCGGCGACGGCGCGGGGATGGTCCGCACCGTCCGGACCATCTACGCCCGTACGCTCCTCCAGGAGCGGCGCCACCACGAGGCCCTGGCCGAGTACCGGGCGCTCGCCGCCACCGCCGAGGGCGGGCCGCACGGCCGCCGGGCGCTGGAACCGCGCCACCGGGTGGCCGAGTGCCTCGAACAACTGGGCCGGGGCGCGGAAGCGCTCACCGAGTACCAGGCCCTGCTCGCGGTGTGGCCGGAGACCGAACCCGAGCGGCTGCTCGACCTCCGGGAACGGGTCGGCGTGCTGCTGGCCTCGCTCGGCGAGACGGAGGCGGCCTGGTCGTGGCTGCTCCAACTGCTCTTCGACCGCGAACGCCGCGACGGCCCGCACCACCCGGCGGTCCGCCGCCTGCGGCAGACCCTCGACACCCTGCAACCGCACCGCACCAACGCCACCCCCTGGCCCCCGCACGCCTGACCGCCGACCGCGGCTACCCGGCCCGGGGGCCGGCGGACGTTCGCCGACGGGCATGACTTTCGACAGATCCGCGGCGCCGGTGAGGTCCGTAGGGTCGGGCGGATGTGGACGAGAACGTGGTGGGACCGGGGGCTGCTGGTGCTGGCGGCCGGGGCGTTCGGGCTGAGTCCGGTGTCCCTCTGGTGGGCGGTGCCGGGCATCGGGGCGGCGTTCGCGGCCGGGGTGCGGATGGAGCGGGTGCGGGAGGCGGTCGCCCTGCTCGCGGTGCTGGTCACGGCCGGGGCGCTGGTGGCGGTGGTCGTCCCGGACCTGGCGGTGCAGGCGACGTCGGTCGTCTCGGTCCTGGTCTGCGCCGGAATGGCCCCGTGGATGGTGGGCCGGTTCTGGCGGCAGTCGCAGGAGCTGGTGCGGGCCGGGTGGGAGCGGGCCGAACGGGCCGAGCACGAGCAGCGACTGGTGGCCGAGCGGGCGCGGCTGCGCGAACGCGCCCGGATCGCCCAGGACATGCACGACGCGCTGGGTCACGACCTGAGCCTGATCGCCCTGCGGGCCGGTGCGCTCAAGCTGGCGCCCGACCTGGCCCCGCCGCACCGCGAGGCGGCGCAGGAGATCCGGGCGGGCGCGGCTGCCGCCGTCGAACGCCTCGGCGAGGTGATCGGCATCCTGCGGGACGACACGGACCCCCACACCGCCCGGGGCCCGGTCGACGCGGGCGTCCCGCACCTGGTGGGGGAGGCGGCCGCGGCGGGTCTGGACGTCAGGCTGACCGTCGACGGTCAGCCGGACGGGCTGCCGCGGGCGGCCGAGCACGCCGTGTACCGGGTGGTTCAGGAGGCGCTGACCAACGCCGCCAAGCACGCCGCGGGGGCGCCGGTCACGGTGCTGGTGGCGTACGCGGCGGACGGCGCTCGCGTCCGGGTGCTCGACGGTCCCCGATCGGCGGGCGAGTCGCCTGCCCGGGCCGGGGCGGGAACCGGTGCACCGGGCGCGGGCGGTCACGGTCTGCTCGGGCTGGCCGAGCGGGTTCGGCTGGCGGGCGGCACCTTCCGCTACGGGCCCCGGGCCGACGGCGCCGGCTTCGAGGTGAGCGCCCACCTGCCACGGACGGGCGCCCCGACCGCGGCCCCGGCCACGCCGGTCGCGGTGTCGCCGTCCCGTGAACTGCGCCTGGCCCGCCGCCGGGTGGGCCGCATGGTGGCCGCGATCGTCCTGGTGCCGCTCTCCGTCGCGGTGCTGCTGACCACCGTGCTGCGGGGCTGGACGATCTACACCGCCGGGCGGTCCGTGCTCGACCCTGCCGACTACGCCGAACTGCGGGTCGGCCAGGACCGGTCCACCGTGCAGCGATTTCTGCCGGAACATCAGTTTCCGTACCATCCGTCCGTAGGCGACCCGCCACCCGGTGGAGAGGGAGTGACGTGCGAGTACTACGCGATGACGGCCGAGGCGTTCAACAACGACCGCTCGGGGGACGCGTACCGGCTCTGCTTCCGGGGCGGCGTGCTGATCTCCCTGGACGCCCTGGTCGAGTGAGTGCCCGATGAGCGAGGGGGAACTGGAGCACGGCGCCCCGGCGCGGATCCGGGTACTGATCGCGGACGACGAACCGATGGTCAGGGCCGGGGTGCGCGCGGTGCTCGCCACCGATCCGGGCATCGAGATCGTCGCGGAGACCGGCGACGGGCGGGAGGCGGTCGAGCTGCTCCGCCGCCACCGGCCGGACGTCGCGGTGCTGGACATCCGGATGCCGGGCACGGACGGCATCACCGCTGCCGCCGAGATCCGGCGGGTGGGCGTCACCACCAGGACCGGAGCGGCTCCTGGGATCGTCATGCTGACCACCTTCGGTGAGGACGACTACATCCTGCGCGCCCTGAGCGGGGGCGCCAACGGATTCCTGATCAAGTCCGGCGAGCCCGAGGAGCTGATCGCCGGGGTGCGTGCGGTGGCCGACGGGGCCGCCTACCTGTCACCCAAGGTGGCCGCCCGGGTGGTGGCCCACCTCGCCGCCACCCGGTCCGGAGGTCCGGCCGACCGCAGGGCCGCGGCCCAGCGGCAGGTGGCCGGGCTGACCGCCCGTGAGCGCGATGTGCTGACGCTGGTCGCCGCCGGGCTGTCCAACGGTCAGATCGCCCGCCGGATCGGTGTGGTGGAAGGCACTGTGAAGGCGCACGTCAGCTCCGTCCTGGCCCGGCTGGGAGTGGCCAACCGGGCGGCCGCCGCCGTCCTCGCCCACGAGGCCGGCCTGGCGGTGGGCCCGGCCGGTTGAGACCGGGGCCGCGGCGCGTGCCGCGGCCGAGGGAGCCAGCAGCAGCGGACCGAGCAGCCGGACCCGGCCCGTCGCGCCGACCACCGCCGTCGCCGAGGGCAGCAGCGCCACCACCACGGCCGCCGTGACCGCCCCGCCCAGCACGGCCCCGGCGGCCACGTCGTGCGGGTAGTGCACGCCTGCGGCCACCCGGAGGGCGGCCGTACCGAGGCCCACCGGGACAACCAGCCACGCCCACCGCGGTCGCAGCAGCACCAGACCGGTGGCCAGGGCGACGGCCAGGGTGGCGTGGTTGCTGGGGAACGACCAGTCGCCCGGCGGGGGGCAGTCGGCGAGCGCGGTGGACGGCAGTCCGGCCAGGGCCCGGCAGGGGCGTTCCTCGTCCAGCACGAGCTTCAACGCCTCGCTCGCCCCGTACGCGAGCACGGTGCCGAGGCCGGTCAGCACGACACCCGCGACAGTGTCGGCGGCCCGTCGCCCGCGTGCCGTCCACCAGACCAGCGCCAGCAGCAGGCCCAGCACCACCAGACCGGCCTCGGTGGCGGGCTCCAGCAGGGCGGCGAGACGGGACGGGGCATCGGCGACGGCCTCGGCGACCCGGCGGTAGCCGATGGTCGACCAGCCATGGGTCGGCGGGCCAGCCCCGGCCGCACCACCGCCCGCCGGAGCCAGCCACCCGACCGCCCCGGCGCCGGTGCCGACGAGTGCCACCGCGAGGACCGCTCTGTTCCTGATCGTGTTCGTCATGACACGGACGGTAGGAGTCGGGGGTGGCTCCCGACCCGACCCGAAAGGCAGGGGCCGACCTTGACGATCGTCAGGGTTGACGTGAGCCCGCTGCCGTGTCGGCGCCCGGCCCGGATGGGCCGTTCGGGCGACGGTCCGCACTGCCCCGGGCGCCCCGCCCTACGCTCGGGGGATCCGTGCCGCCCGCATCCGCCGCCCCGCATCCGCCCGCACCCGGAGACCCGCCATGCACCGTCGCCGGACCACCACGACCACCACCACGATCACCAGGGCCACCAGCAGAGCCACCAGGACCGCCGCCGTCGTCGGCGTCCTGTTCGCCCTCCCGGGGCTGGCCGGGTGCGGCGGGGGCGGGCTGACGCCGGGCACGGCGGCGGTGCTGGACGGACGGCGGATCCCGGTGGACGCGGTGGAGGCCAGGGTGGCGGCGCTGCGGCACGCTCCGGGCGGGGTGTCGGCGGACGCCCGGTGGGAGACGGAGGGCCCCGCCCGGCGGGCGGTCACCGAGCTGGTGCTCGACGCGGTGGTGGCCCGCGCGGTCGCGGACCGGGGTCCTGCGGTCGCGGAGGCCGAGGTGGCGGCCGCCCGGGCGGAGGAGGAACGGCGCCTCGGCGGCGCCGGGCGGCTGGCCCGGGCCCTGGCGGCGCAGGGCGTTCCGGCCGGGGCGATCGACGACCGCCTCGGGCGCGAGCTGGGGATCCGCCGGCTCGCCGCGACCGCCGGGGCGGACGCCGACACCCCGGCGGGCGACGCCGCCGTCCGCCGGATCCTGGCCGCCACGGCCACCGCCCTCCACCTGCGGGTGAACCCCCGCTACGGCACCTGGGACCCGGACCGTGCCGCCCTCGCCCCGGCCGCCCGCCCCAGGCCCACCGGCTGAGGCCGACCGGGAGCACAGAGTACGGAGCACGGAGCACGGAGCACGGAGGCGCCCTCCCCGCTCACCCACGCAGAGCGGACAGAAACCCGGCGGCGGGGGCAGCGGGCGGACGGGTAGGTTCGAGGGGTGACGACGAATCCTCCGGGCGCGAAGCTGATCCTCCTCATCACGACCCACCGGGTGGCCCCCGGCCTGCTGTCCTGGCCGGCCTGGGAGGCCCTGCGCTCGGCCGGGCGGGTGCTGGCCGGCGATGCCGGTCACCCGCAGTTGCCCGCCCTGCGGCAGGCGGGTGTCGAGGTGGAGGTCGTGGTGCCGGGTTCGGCCCCCGCGCTGGCCCGGCTGCTGACCGGGGCCCCGGCGGACGGCGCCGCCGGGGCCGGGGCGACGGTCTGGCTGGGCGGCCCGGACGGCGACCCGGGGCTGACCGACGCGCTGGCCCGGCTCGCGGTCGAGCACGCCGGTGAGGTGCCGGAGATCGAGGTGCTGCCGGGCTCGTACGACCTGCCGGGCTCCCGGCTGCTGGACCTGGTGTCCGTGATGGACCGCCTCCGCTCGCCCGGCGGCTGCCCGTGGGACGCCGAGCAGACCCACGCCAGCCTGGTGAAGTATCTGGTCGAGGAGGCCTTCGAACTGGTCGAGGCGATCGAGGAGGGGGACCGCGACACCCTTCGCGAGGAGCTCGGCGACGTGCTGCTCCAGGTCTTCTTCCACTCCCGGATCGCCGAGGAGCACCCCACCGGGGCGTTCTCGATCGACGATGTGGCGGGTGACATCGTCGAGAAGCTGATGTACCGGCACCCGCATGTGTTCGGGGACACCGAGGCGGACGGCGCGGCCGAGGTGGAGGCCAACTGGGAGACGCTCAAGGCGGCCGAGAAGTCGGACCGGGAGTCCGTGCTGGACGGCGTCCCGGCCGGGCTGCCCTCGCTGGCGTACGCGGCGAAGCTGGTGTCGCGGGTGCGCCGGTCCGGGTTCGCGGGCGTGCCGGACGAGCCGTACGAGCTGCCCGCCGAGCTCACCGCGGAGTCCGCGGGTCGGCTGCTGCTCGCGGTGGCGCAGCGTGCGCACGATGCCGGGCTCGACGTGGACGCCGCGCTGCGGGCGGCGGCGCGGGGCTACCGCGACACGGTGCGCGCCGCGGAGGGCCTGAAGCCCGCCGAGTAACCGCGCAGCCCGAGCAACCGAGCAACCGAGCAGCCCGAGCAACCGAGCAGCCGAAGCAGCCCCGACCGCCCCCGGCCCCTCAGACCGCGGCGACGTCCGCCACCGGACGGCGCTGCGGCGGAACGACCTCGCCGATCGCCTCGCCGACCAGCGCGACGAGTTCGGCGAGCCGCTCCAGGTCTAGGTGGGCCGGCAGGTCGGAGAGGGAGACGATCCGCTCGCCGTCCGGCCCGGCCACGCAGAACAGGTCGATCGGGCCCAGGTGCTTCTCGGCGGTGTCGACCAGCGCGGCGACATCGCTGGGGCGGCGGACGTCGCCGCACACCCCGACGACCGGGCAGCCCGGCCGGTCGAGCTCGGTGGCGAGGTCCTCGGCGACCCCGCCCCGCTGGTCGGCGATCAGCATCCCGGCGGCTCCCGCCGCGGTGAAGCGGCGGGCGAGGCCCGCCCCCGACCCGCCGTCGAGTACCGCGATCACGATGACCGCACCGGTGACCCGCATGGCCCTGCTCCTCCCTGTGGGCGGCTCCGCACCGGCGCCCACGGACATCTTGCGGAGGATCGTAGGCACGACCGGATCCTCCGCAACAGGAATTACCCCTCAGGTGACCAGGCTCACGCCTGCTCCTGCCCACCATCACCGGAACGATCACCGGAACGAGCGCCGGGCGGTGGGAACGGCGGCGTCCACGGTGCGGTGCCTGGGACGCGCCCGGGATACCGTCGACCCATGCCAGCTCAGCCCGCTTCCGCCCGTCCGCCCCTGTTCACCTGGGAGTTCGCCGCCGACCCGTATCCGGCGTACGCGTGGCTGCGCGAGCACGAGCCGGTGCACCGGACCACCCTGCCCAGCGGGGTGGAGGCCTGGCTGGTCACCCGGTACGCGGACGCCCGCCAGGCGCTCGCGGACAGCCGGCTCTCCAAGAACCCGGCGCACCACAGCGAGCAGGCCCACCGCACCGGCCGGGTCGGCATCCCGGGCGAGCGCCAGGCCGACCTGATGACGCACCTGCTGAACATCGACCCGCCGGACCACACCCGGCTGCGCCGCCTGGTGTCCAAGGCCTTCACCCCGCGCCGGGTGGCCGCCTTCGAGCCCCGGGTGCAGCAGCTGACGGACCGGCTGATCGACGGTTTCGCGGCGCGCGGATCGGCCGACCTCATCCACGAGTTCGCCTTCCCGCTCCCCATCTACGCGATCTGCGACCTGCTCGGGGTGCCGGCCGAGGACCAGGACGACTTCCGGGACTGGGCCGGGATGATGATCCGCCACGGCGGCGGCCAACGCGGCGGCGTGGGGCGGGCGGTGAAGCGGATGCGGGCCTATCTCGCGGAGCTGATCCACCGCAAGCGCGCGGACCTCGGGGACGACCTGATCTCGGGGCTGATCCGGGCCAGCGACCACGGTGAGCACCTCACCGAGAACGAGGCCGCGGCGATGGCCTTCATCCTGCTCTTCGCAGGCTTCGAGACGACGGTGAACCTGATCGGCAACGGCGTCTACGCGCTGCTGCGCAACCCGGGGCAGCGAGCGTTGCTCCAGGAGTCGATCGGGCGCGGCGAGAGTGGGCTGCTGGAGACCGGGATCGAGGAACTCCTGCGCTACGACGGCCCGGTGGAGCTGGCCACCTGGCGGTTCGCGACGAGCCCGCTGACCATCGGCGGGGTGGAGATCCCGGTCGGCGACCCGGTGCTGGTGGTGCTGGCGGCGGCGGACCGGGACCCGGCACGGTTCGCGGACGAGAACACCCTCGACCTGGCCCGGGCGGACAACCCGCACCTGGGCTTCGGGCACGGCATCCACTACTGCATCGGCGCCCCGCTGGCGCGACTGGAGGGGCGGGCCGCGCTGACCACCCTGCTGTCCCGGCTGCCGGACCTCCGGCTCGCCGCGGACCCGGAGGAACTGCGCTGGCGCGGTGGTCTGATCATGCGTGGACTTCGTGAACTTCCGGTGGAGTTCACGCCGGAAGCGACATCGGAGGCAACCTCCGCCGACCCCTCGGCAGTTCACTGAGGGGGACTCACAGGGGGACTCACGGGGGGACTCACGGGGGGCTCACGACACGCTGACGCGGAGTCTCTGCGAGGCGGCTTCGGGGGGTGTGAACCTCCATCAATCCGGACATACCTCTTCGGTTGGTAGGCAATCCATCACCTGACGTGATTTCCGTGTGATAGCGGCGATATGAGCTTGTGATTGCTCTGAAGATCTGTCTACTCTCCGGGGAGCCCGCGGAAGCGGGTCCCGTGCGCGGAACGCCGAGTCCTGCCCGCCGCGTCACCGGAAACCGACCAGAACCCTGGGCAGGGGCGGGGGAACCAGGTCTTTGCGCCGTCTCCCACGGCTTGGGGTGAAGCCGCCTCCGTGCGGCCGGGCCACCTCCCGGTCCGAACCCGACAGCTCACCTCGCAGGCGTGCGGAGAGGGACTTCTTCATGCTGTTCGTCGGAACCGGCCGTCACCGTCGCCGCACCCAGACCGAGAAGGCCATCGCCGTCGCCGGTGTCGCCGGTGTCGGACTGGCGATGCCGATCCTCACCGCCACCGGCGCCTCGGCCGCCCCGGCCTCGACCTGGGACGCGGTCGCCCAGTGCGAGAGCGGGGGCAACTGGAGCATCAACACCGGCAACGGCTTCTACGGCGGCCTGCAGTTCACCTCCAGCACCTGGAAGGCGTTCGGCGGCACCTCCTACGCGCCGCAGGCCAACCAGGCCTCGAAGGCGGCGCAGATCACCGTCGCCGAGAAGGTGCTGGCCTCGCAGGGCCCGGGCGCCTGGCCGGTGTGCTCCAAGAAGGCCGGTCTGAGCAAGGGCGGTGCCCCGGCGGCGGTCGACACCTCGGCGGACGCCGCCCCGGCCGCCCCCAAGCCGCAGGCCCAGCCGCCGCAGCAGGCCCCGCAGGCGCAGATCGAGCAGCCGGCCCCGAAGGCCGCGCCGAAGCACGCCGCCCCCAAGTCGCAGGCCCAGCAGGACCCGCAGACCCAGCAGACTCCGAAGTACGCGCCGAGGCACGCCCAGCCGGCTCCGCAGGTCCAGCAGCAGGCGCAGCAGCAGACCCAGTCGCAGGCGCCGTCGTTCTCCGGCCGGGCCGGCTGGGACGCCGACGCCAAGGTGTTCTGGTACCAGAACAACGGCGCCTGGTACTGGACCAGCCACCAGGGCGTGTACCAGCAGTACGCGGGCCAGGGCACCGCCCCCGCACCGCAGCAGACGCAGCAGACGCAGCAGACGCAGCAGGCCCCGCAGGTCCAGCAGGCCCAGCAGTCGCAGGCCGGCCAGGGCTACACCGTCCGCTCCGGCGACACGCTCGCCGGGATCGCGACCGCGCAGGGTGTCCAGGGCGGCTGGCAGGCCCTGTACGACGGCAACCGCGGCACCGTCGGCGGCGACCCGGACCTGATCGTCCCCGGCCAGGTCCTCGCCCTCGGCTGACGCACCGCCCACTCCTCTTGCCCGCTACCCGCCTGCCCGTCACCGGACAGGCGGGCAGCGGGCAAGCGGACAGGCGGGCAAGCGGACGGGTGGACAGGCGGGAAGGCGTGCCGGCACCGGCCCGTTCCGCCCCCTTCGCCCGCCCCGGGACGTCCGAGGCCGGGCAACCAGGTGAACTACCGGTGGGTAGCACAGCCACACGCTGAGACGGAGCCGAGGTCGACGTGGCCCGGACAGCCGGTGCGGTTAGGCTCTGGTCGTAACGACTCCGCAATCGTCCGGCCGACGGCACCCCACTGTCAGCCGGTACCTGCTTCCGCTAGGAGATGCCTCGTGCCGTCCATCGATGTCGTCGTAGCCCGTGAGATTCTCGACTCGCGCGGCAACCCCACGGTCGAGGTCGAGGTCGGCCTCGACGACGGCAGCACCGGCCGTGCCGCTGTCCCGTCGGGTGCCTCCACCGGTGCCTTCGAGGCCCTGGAGCTCCGCGACGGCGACAAGAACCGCTACTTCGGCAAGGGCGTGGAGAAGGCCGTCCTGGCCGTCATCGAGCAGATCGGCCCGGAGCTGGTCGGCTACGACGCCACCGAGCAGCGCCTGATCGACCAGGCCATGCTCGACCTGGACGCCACCCCGGACAAGTCCTCGCTCGGCGCCAACGCCATCCTCGGCGTCTCGCTGGCCGTCGCGCACGCCGCCTCCGAGGCCAGCGACCTGCCGCTGTTCCGCTACCTGGGCGGCCCGAACGCGCACGTCCTGCCGGTCCCGATGATGAACATCCTCAACGGTGGCTCGCACGCGGACTCCAACGTCGACATCCAGGAGTTCATGATCGCTCCGATCGGCGCGGAGTCCTTCTCCGAGGCCGTCCGCTGGGGCGTCGAGGTCTACCACACGCTCAAGGGCGTGCTGAAGGAGCGCGGCCTCTCCACCGGTCTGGGCGACGAGGGCGGCTTCGCCCCGAACCTGGACTCCAACCGCGAGGCCCTCGACCTCATCGTCGAGGCCATCCAGAAGGCCGGCTACGTGCCGGGCAAGGACATCGCGCTGGCCCTGGACGTCGCCGCCTCCGAGTTCTACGAGGACGACGCCTACCAGTTCGAGGGCAAGGGGCTCACCTCCGCCGAGCTCATCGAGTACTACGCCGGCCTGGTCGCCGCCTACCCGCTGGTCTCGATCGAGGACCCGCTGGACGAGTCGGACTGGGACGGCTGGAAGGCCATGACCGACAAGCTGGGCGACAAGGTCCAGCTGGTCGGCGACGACCTGTTCGTCACCAACCCGGCCCGCCTGGCCCGCGGCATCGAGACCGGCACCGCCAACGCGCTGCTGGTGAAGGTCAACCAGATCGGTTCGCTGACCGAGACCCTGGACGCCGTCGAGCTGGCCCAGCGCAACGGCTACCGCTGCATGATGTCCCACCGCTCCGGCGAGACCGAGGACGTCACCATCGCCGACCTGGCCGTCGCCACCAACTGCGGCCAGATCAAGACCGGTGCCCCGGCCCGCTCCGAGCGCGTCGCCAAGTACAACCAGCTGCTGCGCATCGAGGAGATCCTCGACGACGCCGCCGAGTACGCCGGCCGCGGCGCCTTCCCGCGGTTCAAGCACGAGGGCTGACCCGCCCGGCCGCCCGAGTGGCGCACGCCTGACCGGTGCCCCGCCGTTCACCCCGTAGGGTGGTCGGCGGGGCACCGTCGCGACCAGGAGGGGACACCGGAGATGGCAGGCTGGAGGATCCCGGGCTTGGCGGCCCGGCCTCGGTTCACGAGCCGGGCGACCGTCCTGGTCCTCGTGCTCTGCTCGCTGGTGGCGATCCTGGCCTACCCGACCCGGCAGTTCATCTCGCAGCGGTCCGAGATCACGGCGCAGCGCGCCCGGGCCGAGCACGCCCGGCAGCAGGTCGAGCAGCTGCGCCGGGAGAAGGCCCGCTGGCAGGACCCGGAGTACGTCAAGGCGCAGGCCAGGAGCCGGCTGCACTACGCGATGCCGGGGGAGACCCCTTACATCGCGGTGGACCCGGCGGCCCAGGACCCGGCGAAGTCCTCGCTGGGCGCGCCGCCGCCCGCGCAGGGCCCGGCCGCCGGGACGGTCAAGGCCGCCCGGCCCTGGTACGCCAGTGTCTGGGACTCCGTCGACGCCGCTGCCGCCGCTCCCGTGGCCCCCGCCGCTCCCGCGAC